>NZ_CACZDK010000015.1 GCF_902779965.1 Fibrobacter succinogenes
CTCCCGGTGATCGACGCCCTCGGTGGTGTTGCTATCATCACGGCTGACCACGGTAACGCCGACGAAATGTACGAAATCGACAAGAAGACCGGCATGCCGAAGGTTAACAAGGACGGTACGTTCAAGGCCAAGACCAGCCACACCTTGAACAAGGTTCCTTGCATCCTTTACGATAACGTGACCGGCGGCAAGCTCGGCCTCAAGGAAGGCGACTGGGGTCTGTCGAACATCGCTGCTACGACGGCCAACCTCCTCGGCTTGGAAAAGCACGAGGCGTGGGACGACTCGATGCTCATCATCAAGTAATCATTGTAACTGGATTGCCACGCCACTCCGTGGCTCGCAATGACGTTTAAGGCGAGAGCAGCAAAAATGAGTTCACTCATTTTTATTGCCGAGCCGCAATGTCGTGCACCCGCGCAATGACATTCAAAGCGAGAGCAATCCACAAGAATTCAAAAAAGGAACCCTTCGGGGTTCCTTTTTTGGTGATACCAGCCACGTTGAAAAAATATTTTTTCATTTTACCCTCAAAAAACGTATCTTTAATAGTAAAAAAGATGTGATGATGAGGTTAATCCTAGGTGGTAAGTATGCAGAAGGCGTGTAGAGAAACATTAGGCAATTCCATTCCGCAAAAAAGCAAACGCGGCTTTGGCATAGTCGAGGTTTTAGTGGCAGCGGCAGTACTTGGATTTATGTACATGGCCATAATGAACATGCATGGCGGAAACCACGATTCCCTGCTCCGTATTCGCAGTCGCGATGGCGCCACCGAAGTCGCCCAAAACCTCATCGATTCGCTGGGCGCCCTTGGACTTGCAAGCCTTTATGACGAGAAGCTCGAAAAAGATGCCGAAGGCCACGTCAAACCTATAATAATCGACCCCATCGTGCGAACCTGGGAAGGCCAACCCGGAGCTGTATCTAACACTATAAAAGTGAACTACAGAGCCGAGATTACGGTATCAAGCGATGATGAATACAAAACAAAGACTTCAACAAGGCTCCTCGGTTCAGACAGCATTGAGCATGTGTACGCCAAAAGACTAGATGTCAAAATCAGCTGGACATTCAAGAATTCCACGCAATCTATAACTGTTTCGGGGGTTGTCAGATGATTCTTTTTAGACGTAAGACGAAAGACGAGAGACAAAAGGCAATTGACTTGCGTCCCCCCGTTCAAGCACCTAAAGCGGGCTTCACGTTGATGGAACTCATGGTTTACATGGGGATTGTTGGTATTGTGGTGATTATCGCAGGTGAAGCATTCAGCAACTCCACCAGGTTCCGCATACGCACCGACAACATGGTTAAGGCCAACCAAGATGCCGAAAACGTAGCTACACTCATTAAAGAAGACGTGGAGCAGCTAGGAACCAAAAGCGCCAAAGGAGCTGGTAACGAGTTCACCAAATCTGGCAAACGCATCTACATGGATCCGGAAAATGCAAGCGCCGACAAAAAAGACTCCTCGTCATTCCGAATAGAAGAAGATGACGACGGTTTCAGCAGATTGACCTTCAAACGCACGCGCTACGACGATAACGGGCTTTATCAGGCAATAGACTCCGTCCGCTGGTACGTGGAAGACAATACACTCAAACGTAGCTGCTTTGTACTAGAACCGGTCACCGGCTTTACCTTACCCGCTGACGATCCCTGCGTTGCAGAAAAAGCGGACCCCAATCCCATAGAAATGGTTTCCAACATTTCTGCATTTAAAGTCGAAGCGGCTAGACCAGGCGCCATGGAAGACGCCACACAAATATTCCCGGCAAGCGGCTCAAGCAATTTCATTCTGATTCCACGACTGGGTTCTGGTGGCGAGTACGACAGAAACTTTGTCAACTTCTACGCAGAAAACGCAACTGATCCAGAAAGTATGTCTGGCAACACGTTTAATCTTTACGGTTTTTCAACGAACTATGTGAACCAAGAAGACAACCTCGACAATGCCATTCTCGCTGATGGAGATCAAAAAGTAAACCAGGCGATTGCCATAAATGCAACAGATTTTCTAGACGGCGACTCTTGGCAAACACTTTGCTTAAACTTTGGCGCAATGAGCTTTGGCACCGATACGGTCTATGAAATTTCATTTGAAGTAGCATCGCAATCTTCCAAGGATAGAAGCGTGAACTTTGTCCCGGGCAAAGACCACATGTCCATAGGTTTCAGGCAACCGAGTACAGGAACCTACGTAAAATCCAACGGCCATGTTATCTTACCTGACTTTTTATTTTATCCCCCTCTAGACTACAATTCAGGAGCTGGAGCCGGCAAACGCAGCATGCGATTTACAGTACCAGTACATGTAGAAAATGTGTGCCTTGCAATCACATTCGCGTTCTTCTCGCCACTGGCAAATGATGGTAAAGTAACTATAAAAGATTTGAAAGTTTCGCAGGTCGCATCTGCCAACTATAAATTCAACGGATTTGCCCCCGAATCAGGCAGCAACGTCAAGGAAAAAAAGAACGTAAGAGCATTAAAGCTCAAGCTGCAAGTGAGCCGAGGCGCCAGAAACGGCGGCAAAGGCGAAACAGGAGATGTGAACTTGGTAATCCCTATTCCGAGCAACGGAACGGGAGACTAATTTTTGTGTGAGAAATGAGGTTTTAAGTATGAGAAAGAATTATTTAAAAACCAAGACCGGTGTATCCCTTATCACCGTACTTATGTTCATGCTCGTTGCAACAATCGCAGCGACAGCCACTTGGAAATTTATCACAAGTGAAGGTTTTTCTAGCAAGAGCCGCATGCTCAAACGCGATGCTTACCAAAGCGCACAAGCCGGTATCGAAAACGCCCGTAGCTGGATGACATTCCACGCTAACGACGTAGGCGCTCTCATCAGGCAGTTCCAAGATAAAGGAAAACCGATTAATCTGGACAACCAGCTGCGCGCCTTGCAAAAAGCGGGCCAAAACTACCACGTATGGCTTACCGGTGTCAACACCGAAAACAGCACCTACAAATTGAAAATTCTTTCTTCAGGTGAAGCAAGAAACGACACCCGCCATACCGAAGTGGCCATTTTGAACATTGATGGTCTATATCGCGTCAAATTGCCCGTTACGCAGTCATCATCTAATTTTGCAGAAGCATTCCACGGAAACTTGAACACCATTGACGTCCTTGACATTGACAAGGGGCTTCTCACGCAGACACCGGAAGTAAAGAACGGCGGTGGACAAGCCTTAAACAAGCTAAACGTCATGGAATATCTTATTATGGATGGTTCCTTTTACGCTAACAGCTCAAACACCGTAAAGGACCTCTATGCAACAGGAGACGTTGGAACATGCTCAGGCGTTAACGTTTCAAACAACATGTACGTCGGCGGTGTTTTTTATCCAGGCAACGTCAAATCCGAAATTGCAGGTTCGCTTTACACAGAAGGCGGAATCAACCTGAGAGACACTTACCCCTACACAGCCCTTACGGGAGGATGCGGCAGCAACACCGTTGGAAGTGCCGAAATTAAAGGAAACATTACATCGAATGGTCCCTTTATTTATTACGATGCCAATAGCGGAAATGGCGGATCCAACACCTTTACCGGAAAAGGTAGCATGGTCGTGAATAGCAAAATCGTATTCCCGACCAATAGCGTCAGTGGCCACGTTCAAGATAAAATAAGAATAGAACACAATGTTTACGTAAAAGACGACTCCGATGGAAAAATGGGCTCACCCACAAATAAAGTATTATGCACTGGAAGAGGCTATGTCGTTGATGGGCGTGATGCTATTCCAAGAACAAAATTCGGAACAGATGATGACGATAGATTTTGGCTGAAAGGATTTGAGGCTTACCAACACGGTTCTACATCGACCTCATTTTCTGTTTGCGACGACAACAATACAACCAGTTGCGAATACGATGGTTTCACCTGTGCAAGAACCATTGGTTTTAATAAATGGATTGGTTTTAAGGGAGAATTTCTGCTTTCGGAACCTACAGAAGCAGATATGGTTGGCTGGAACGCCGACAAGATGGAAAAGTATAAAGACAAACTGCAAGATAGGGACCCGTCATGCAATAATGCCGTAAAAACGCCTGTTCAGATAAACAAGAAAATTTTCGACCTCGGACTCACGCATAGCAAGGATTCCAGAAAAGGCTGCTCTGAAAACATCTGGAAAGACTGGTCCAACTCGACAGCATTAATGAACGAATGCTATAACATCGCAAAAGAAAACGGAAACCTTTACAATGACAGCTGGCTCATATTGGAATTCGGTCAAGCCGTAAAATGGGCCTCCGGTTCCATGGGCGGCGAGTTGAACGGAAGCTTTATTCTAAAATTCGATGGTTCCGTAGTTTCTAACCAGTTACCCCTTCCCGCAACATCATTGGATTCGAAAGTTCTTCTGTATCTCCCCAATGGATGGGTGACCGATCAACAAGGCTCAAACATCGAATTTACATCCACAAGCGGACAACACCGTTATTTCGTGTATAGCGAAGGAGACATCTCTCGTTTTGACATGCAAAACCTTCAAAATCCGATGAGCGGATCCATTGTCATGGCGAATTGTTCCAAATTCAACTTGCTTGTTGGTGGCAACAACACCTTGAAAGCCCGCTTTGACCAAGATTTGACTAACGAACTCGCAGAATCATCCATCGTGTGCGACAACGACGGAACAAACACATGCTCAGGAACAACATCGCCCAGCAGCAGCGCAAGCTCCAGTGCCTCATCAAGCGAAGAAGACGAAGGAATGGACCGTTATTATATATCGATGGCTCCGCAGTTAGGCGTATCGCTAGAATCGCAAAGCAAGAGTTACGAAGAGGTGGGAACCAGCGAAAACCTCTCGCCATCATTTATGATTCTCCCCCGAATTGTTTCTTTACCAAGCGACCCCTATGGCACGCTCGGAGACTACATCAATGTTATTACTCTAAATAAACCGCAAGGCGCAGCAGCCCTGACCAAAAACAATTTGGACCTTGCTAGTGCCTGCACTAAAGTCGGTGGATACACGACTTTGGATATCAGCAGCCTCAATTCAAAGCTTTTCCACCCAGAAGGAAGTAAACTTCCTAAGGGTACTTTCAGATGCGATATTTCTGCGGATGGTTACAGCGGTACCGTCCCGGTGTGGGTCATCGTTGACAGCAAGGAACTGCGCGACCTACACCAAGTTTCGTTTGTCGAACCTAGCCAAGAAATCAAATCTTCCGAGACCAAGGATATCTATGTGCGTTTACAGCCCAAGATTCCAGAAATCGACTTAAAGATCTATTGCCCAACGGCTCCAAGCAATTGGCAATATGTCCCTAGCAACATCGCATCTTCTGATGAAACTTGCACAATCCATGTATCGAACCCGCTAACCACAGAAAAACTGGTAAAGCTATTCTCGATCAAAACAACTAGTGCCACTAGCGGTACCATGGTATTCCAGATTCTCGAAGGAAACGACTACATAGCGACCGAGCCATCAATCACAGGCTTATACATATCTACCATTGCATCGCTTTCGCGTGACCCCGTCTCATTCGATCAAATGAACGCTTTCTGTAACGCTAACGAAGACCTCTGCCCCACAGAAGACGAACGTTACAACTGGCCGGACTGCCCGAACGTAACTGAAAAATGGGTTGAACCCGAAGGAGCGGGATTCCAACAAGAAATTCAAAACTATTCTTGGATTATCACGACCAACGAAGGTACCCCTGTAACGCTTGCAGACGTATCAAGCACGAACTTAATGAAAAATTGCGTCATCATTGTTCCTGAAAATGATGAAGATGAAAAGTGCACTTTCTCAGAAATGAAAAAGACCTGTATTTTGCACGCCTCCATCAAGGAAAAAATACACAAGATTAAAATCAAATTCAAAAACGTAGAACCAGGTCAGAACCCATTCGTTACCGTTACAAGAGGTCATGAACCCAAGCTTTGTTACTACAATGACAACCCTGAACACGAATGTATTGTAAACGTGTACGGCGATACTTACGTGTCCACGGACGTGGACACGAGTTATTCTGACAACGAGACCTTCGTTTATTGGCAATGTGAAGGCGCCAGCTGCCCAGACCATATCAAGCTAAAAAATACACACTATGGTGATTTTGTCGTAAACGATAATGAAACAGTCCTCACCGCTAAGTTTAACGAAGTGGACAAGCACTGTTTCTTCGATACATTCAAGTACAGTTCCGCAGATTGTAAAGACCTCGATACCAGAAGAAAAGAATACTGCATCGACTATTGTAGCCCAGCAGACCATTGTATATCGGCAGCTACCGAAACAGGCTACAAGGATGCCAAGTGGCATTTGGTCAAAGGATCTTTCGACAATGTCGATTATAGCACCGGAAAAATAACCGTCCAAAAGAATGCGGATATCACCATAATGAGTACCATCAACGCAGACGCCGGTACCCACGGAACATTGAAAGCTTTGGCTCGTTTGCCCAAAGACAACTCTCAATCCGGGTTCTTGTTAGGCTCCAATGCAACTGCAACAAACTACTTAGCCCTCAACATGTTCATAAAGGACGGTTACGTTCAGGCTAAATTATGTAACGAAACATCGTTGGTATGCAATCAAAAGACCTTCGCAGTTTCTGCAACCGAAGACGACATGATCATGATTGAAGCAGAAATTACGGCATCTGAAATAAACGTTCATGTGTCCAAAGATAATGAAGCCGACAAATCCAGTGTCACATTCGACCTCGGTTCTTGGGGAGACGACCACCAAGGATCTTATGTAGGCTTCCGCTTAGCAAGCCACAAGTTCATGATTTACGGTATTGGTTGGAAGAGTACGAACTACGAATGTTTCGATACGTACCCCACCATCAAATGCTCTTTCTCAGCAGTAGCTCAAAATGGCGTGATACCGAAAGAAACGTTCATAAAGCCCTGGATCGGTTATTCAGGATGGGAAGGATGGAATACCAGCTCTTGTAGAGAAAAATACTACTACATTGGTAACGATGGCTGTAATGGCAACAACTACGGCTATACCACATGTAGCGACGAAGGCTACTACTTTAGCGCAGCAAGTAACGGAAAACACGGCTACTCCGATAAAGACGGGAATGATATCAGAACCGCCAAGGTGGGCCTTGACTGCCAAGGTAGCATTTCAAACAACTCAGAAGAATCCATGTGGGCAAACGATAGCGCTCATTGCGGCGTATTCTGGATTGGCTCACAAAATTCCTGCACCACGGTCGAAAAAATAGACGACCAAGCGACACTTTCTGGAGGAATGAGCCAGTCCTTCGCCTTTAGAAATACCGTGAACCTACGTGACGCTCAAGTAAAAGTTGACGCAGAGAACAATAGCGAAGTATGGATAAAGCTATATAGTATAGGCCAAGATAACGAAATTTACGAAAGTGAATACGTTGTTTTAACCGAGAACTCACAAACCTATAAAATCGAAGAATTTGTGACAGAAAGGAGCGGTTTCGACCCAGGAAAGGTGACCGGCATCTACTTCGAGAACAAGGGCAATGGTATGGCAATCATAAAGGGAGTTTCAACACTTTGTGAAACTGCCGTTAGAGTAAAGTCCTGCAAGGTCGAAGAAAAGACCATTACAAACACAGGTCTTTGGACGTTCTTGCCATGGTTTAGACCAACAGCAACAAGATATTTCGAAGTTACAGCCACTGTAAACAACAGATTTGACGTAGAAAAGTATCAAGTAATTGGTCAAAAGAAAGACAACACAAGCAAAACTTATGACTTAAGCATAAATGAAGTTTCTACAAGTGGTAGAGAAAAAGCGATTATTCCGCTACGCAGAAACTCCAGCGACTTTGCAGGTACAATTCTCGATTGGGATTTCTATGTAAGCGTAAAAGCCGCAGAAACAGATTATAGTGATACCATTCTATGCACAAAGAATACAGGAAATGCGCCACGTTGCGGCATAACAAGCCCAACAAGCAATAATGACTTAGAGCCCAAAGACATCAGTTTTAAAGGCTTCTTGGAATATTGTGAAAACTGCAGCTATGTCGTCACACTCGACGGCTCTCAAAAAGCCGACGATAATTGTACAAACGTATCTGGATTAAATCAAAAATGCGACATAACGATAAACAATAATAAATTAACACCTTTAAGCGCAGGCGAACATACAATCAAGATATCTAGCCCCGAAGGTTACTTTGACGACTGTGAACGTTCATTTACCGTCAAGGATGACGCTGCGCCGGAATTACAATGCTCTTTAAAATCGGTTAGCAATACAGCCGTAACAATCAACGTAGACGTAAAAAAATGCCCTGGCGCCGATGAATGCACATACTACATATCACCGGCTGCGACAGACGGGAACGGCTATATCAGAGATTCAGATAAGGAGTTAACATTCTTCTACCCAGGCTCTGGCCTCATGACGCACACATTAATTGTAACTAAGGGTAGTAAATCTGCAAATTGTTCATTCGATGTGAATTATACTTCATCTGAGGAATCTAGCTCTAGTTCCGAAGTGGTTGTTAGCAGCAGCTCGGAAGAACCGGAAGAATCCAGCAGTTCTGAAGAAGAATCTAGCAGCTCGGAAGAGCCGGAAGAATCCAGCAGCAGTTCTGCACCTCCAAGCAGCAGTGCTGTTGCAAGCTCGGCTTCTACAAGCAATAATGTTGTTAAGACAATCACGAACAATGACATTCCGAAAGACCAAGAATTCATCGAATCTGGAGAATGCTTCGCGCTGAAGGGTACATGGACAAATGCAGGCTGGCTCCCGCCGATACTTATACAGTGCTACGTCAATGACGGAAGCATTACGGTCACATACAACGGAACTTCAATATCTAACGATTACTATATTGCCGTAAGCTTCGGAAACATTGTTTACTACACGACCGAAGAACGAACGTTTATATCGAATATCTGTGTTACATCCGAAGGTAAGAATTTGAGATGTAACTTCACTAACCAATAATAAAGGTCATTGAACATTTTAAAAGCTCCCCCACCGGGGAGCTTTTTTGATGCCCGCGGGCGACAATGGCGGCTGAAGTCAATTTTTTAGGCAAAACTCGTGCAAAGAGTCCGCGTTTTTTCTAAATTTCGCCGTACTATGAGTGAAGCTATTAACAATGTCAAGCAGGCCTTTGATGCAGAACTTGCACAAACGGACCTCACCAATCAAGAAGCGGTCAACAATCTCCGCGTAAAGTACCTCGGCAAGAAGGGCGCCGTCACCGACCTCATGAAGCAGATGGGTTCGCTCAGCGCCGAAGAACGCCCCGCTTACGGCAAGCTCGTGAACGAACTGAAGGTTGCTGTTTCCGAAGCTATCGACAAGGCGATTGAAACCGCGAACGAAGCCGCTCTCCAGAAGAAACTCGCCAGCGGCGCCGTCGATATCACGCTCCCAGGCGCAGGCATTGCCGCCGGTTCTACGCACCCGCTGTACGACGTTCGCGAAGAAATCATCGACTTCTTTGCGCAAATGGGTTTTGATGTGGACTTCGGTCGCGACATCGAAACGGATTGGTACAACTTTGAAGCGCTCAACACTCCGCCTGACCATCCGAGCCGCGACATGCAGGACACGTTCTACGTGGACAACAAGGTCATGCTCCGCACGCACACATCGGGCACCCAGATTCACTACATGGAAACGCACAAGCCGCCATTCCGCATGATTGCTCCAGGCCACGTGTTTCGCGTCGATAACGATGCCACCCACGCTCCGATGTTCCAACAGTGCGAAGGCCTTGTCGTTGATGAAAACATTAGCTTCGCCGACCTCAAGGGCGTGCTCCAAGTGTTCATGAACAAACTCTTTGGCGCTGGCGTCAAGACCCGTTTCCGTCCGAGCTTCTTCCCGTTCACGGAACCGTCCGCAGAAATGGACGTGAGCTGCGTGTTCTGCGGTGGCAAGGGCTGCCGTCGTTGCAAGGGCACGGGCTGGATGGAAATCGGTGGTTGCGGCTCTGTGGACCCGAACGTGTTCAAGAACTGCGGCATCGACTCCGAAAAGTACACCGGCTTTGCATTCGGCTTCGGTCTCGACCGTATCGCCATGCTCCGCCACGAGATTCCGGAAATCGGACTCCTGACCGCCAACGACCAAAGATTCCTGAGCCAGTTCTAGTTTAGACGAAAGAACGCCGCTTTGCGGCTTCAGACGACAAATGCGTAAGGCGAGAGAAGCGCCAATGCGAGCATTGGCATTTCCGAGCCAAGCATTTGGGGCTTGTCCCAAAGACAAAAGATTAAAAAAGCGAACCACAATGGTTCGCTTTTTTGTTTTATAAATGGCGATCCCGGCACAGAGGCCGGGATGACAAGCCAAAGAACATCGGGCAAACTACGCAAAAAAATAGCGGGCTAAAAGCCCGCCTTTCTTAAGACTTCTAACTGTCTACTTCCTACAGTCCACTCTCTTAAGAGCGCTTGTAGTCGTCCTGCACGCGGATGATGTCGTCTTCGCCGGTGTATTCGCCGACCTGAACTTCAACAATCACGAGCGGGAGTTTGCCTTCGTTCTGCAAGCGATGAATCGTGCCCGACGGAATGTAAGTCGATTCATTCGGACGCACATAGAACACCTTATCGCCAACCGTCACCGTAGCAGTGCCGCTGACAACAACCCAGTGTTCCGAACGGTGCAAATGCTTCTGCAACGAGAGGCGTTCACCCGGACGGACAACAATGCGCTTCATCTTGTAACGGTCGGTCGATTCGAGCACAGAGTACGTACCCCATGGGCGGTTAACTGTCTGAGGAACCGTCGGCAAGTCTGATCCGCGAGCTTTAAGTTCATCGACAACCTTCTTTACCTTCTGGCTACTTGCAAGCGGAGCGACCAAGAGTGCATCAGGCGTATCGACAATCAACATGTTGTCCAAATCAATCGTGCAAATCTGACGCTGACCGCCAAGCACGAGCGAGTTCTTGGAACCAATGCCCAAATGCTTTGCATTTATGTTATTGCCGTTTTCATCATGATCAAATTCACCATAGAGCGAATCGAACGCACCAAGATCAGACCAACCGATATCACTCGGAACAACCTTCACCTTCGAAGATTTTTCCATCACGGCATAGTCAATAGAATTCGAAGGAATGTTCATCATGTCATCGTGATTGACGCGGATAAGCGAATCCTTGTTTTCTTTTTTGGCGTTGGCAAAGGCAATCTTTGCCGCATTCAGAATATCTGGAGAGAACACTTCGAGTTCACTCAAGAACGTAGAAGCCTTGAAGCAGAAGATACCGCTATTCCAGAAGAACCTTCCAGAAGCGACATACTTCTTTGCCGTTTCCAAATCCGGCTTTTCAACAAAACGCTTGACATCTTCGCCATTAGCTTCGATATAACCATAACCAGTTTCCGGGCCCGTGGGCGTGATTCCAAACGTCACCAAGAATCCCTTTTCTGCAAATTCTTGAGCCTTGCGCAAACATTCTTCGTAAGCATCGGCCTTGCGAATCACGTGATCCGAAGGAGATACAAGAACGATATCATCTGGATTAAGGCCAAGACAGGCAAGCGCAATTGCCGGAGCCGTATTGCGACCCACCGGTTCAAGGAGGAAGCGAGCCTTATCAGCGCCCACTTCTTCGAGCTGGTCCTTGGCCAAGAAATACTGGTCCGCATTGCTGACAATGTACTGAGCTTCACAAATGCTAGAATTGGTTTTTACCGTACGCTGGAACAAGGATGCACCGTCAAAAAGACGGGCGAACTGTTTTGGCATAAGAGAGCGGCTAATCGGCCAAAGGCGCGTTCCGCTACCACCGCATAAAATCAAGTTAATCATATTGCTAGCCTATATTCCTATCACTTACCAGTTGTAGTACCAGTTTGAGTACCGGTTTGAGTATTAGAAGGAGTTGTTGTGCCACTATTCGCACTTTTGGTACTAGAACTAGCACTACTGGAAGTCGAGTTCCTAGTTTTCCAACCTGTGTTATTAATCAACTGCGTTTCATAGACAATCTCAGAAACAGTCTTAACAGCGCTGATTGTCGGCGTAATCAAGCTAAGAAGGCGGTTCCAGGTAGCAATGCCAGAAGCATCAACGTAAACGATATCGCGCGGATTCAATTCAAAGCGGTCTGCCATAGCAAGTGCCATGGCATTCTTCGCATCCAACTGATAAATATCAATTTTTTCTTGGGACGTATTTCTTATAACATAAATATCTTTCGGCGATGCATTTAACGCATTCACACCACCAGCGGCAGCAAGAGCTTCGGCCAACGTCAAGTAGTTATCCATGCGAACAACACTGGTTCTGTTCACTTCGCCAAGGACATAGACCTTTCTATCCCTTTCCATATCGGCCTTCATCGGAACGAAAAGCTGATCACCCGGTCTCACAAGAATGCGGTCAATGGCAATGTTCTCCTTGAACGCACGGACATAGTCAATATTATAGACCTTCTCTCCGCGACGGAGTTGCACAAAAGAAGGATCAGCCTTTTCGTTAAAGCCACCCACATTCGCAATCATATCGGAAATCGTCATCGGGTTTTCATCGAACCTCACGATACCCGGTCTGTTCACAGCACCCGTCACAAAAGCCTTACGACTATGATAGCCCGTCACACGGACATCCACCTGCGGGTCGTTAAGAATCTTGTCCGAAAGGCGCTTGGTAATTTCGGTGCGAAGTTCCTGAGCGGTAAGGCCAGCAGCCTGAATCTCACCCGCATACGGATAAAAAAGCTTGCCATCGGTCGTAACCTTTTGACCTGCCGGTTGGTATTGACCCATCGGAGAAGTCAGTTCCGGATGCTCCCAAACAACCACCTGCACCATATCCAGAGGTCCAATTCTATATTCCAAGTCAGGGAGGGAATCCACCATCAAATCAGCCAAATCGCCTTCGGACGGATTCGGGGCGACCTGCACCGGTTCACCCATGTCACCCTTTTCAATAGAATGCAACTTGAAAGCAATTCCATTATAGGTCGTGGAGTCTGTGGGAATGTCCATTCGCATCTGCGGAGCGGCAAAGCAACCACTCAAGATAGCGCCGGCTACACCACAAAGAGCAATACCAATTTTATTCATACGTTTCCTTTTTAAAATTATTTTGCGGCTTCACTTTGCCTAATCTTTTCAACCCAATACGGAGTCAGCTTGGAAATAAAGTTCCACGCCAAGACAAATGCATTTTCCGGCCTCCTGTACGGGTCAGGAATATCGACCTGGTGAGATTCACCATAGCGGAACACCTTACCTTCGAGCCACGGATATCTGTGCAAAAGTTCCTTTTTATGTCCGTTTTCCATCACTAAAATCAAATCAGCCCATTTGAGGATATCCAAGTTAATTTGGCGAGCTCTATGAGCACTCATGTCAATGCCATGTTGCAAGGCAATTTTCTGAGAAATTTCATGAGCGGGATTATCAACCAAAGCACCAAGCCCCGCACTCATGACATTGAAGCCAGGTCCGAGTTCTTTTTTCAAAAGGTATTCCCCAGTTGGGCTGCGGCAGATATTCCCAGTACAAACGACAAGAATGTTTTTCATGATAGCGTAATAATAGAAAAATAAGTTTTCAACAACTAAAGATCAAAAGCGAAGCCAAGGTCCTTGAGGCACGGATTCTTCGTATCCTTTTCGGAGAGGAGCGGTTCAAAGCCCTCGCCCACCGGCCACTGGATTCCGATTTCTGGGTCGTTCCACATCAAGCCACCTTCGTCGCCCGGAGCATAAAAGCGCGTGCACTTGTAGACAAACGATGCTGTTTCGGAAAGCACTACAAAGCCGTGAGCAAAACCTTCGGGAATGTAGAACTGCTTCTTGTTTTCAGCGGAGAGCGTGACGCCCACCCACTTGCCAAACGTCTTGCTGTTTTTGCGGAGGTCCACAGCCACGTCAAAAACTTCGCCTTCAATCACGCGGACAAGCTTGCCCTGCGGATTCTGCTTCTGGAAATGGAGACCGCGGAGCACGCCCTTGCGGGAGCGGGATTCGTTATCTTGAACAAAATCCACATCAATGCCGCCTTCGGCAAAGTCGCGTTTGCTGTAAGTTTCCATGAAATAACCGCGGGCATCGCCAAACACGGTCGGCTCGATGATTTTCACACCTTCGATGGAGGTTTTAATGAAATTGAATTTGGACATAAACTAGTGATTAGTGGTTAGTGGTTAGTGGTTAGGGCTCTAGCAGTTAGAAATCAGGTTCTCGGCGAAGCCGCATTTGTTTTTCCTGTTTACTAACCACTGCATACTAACCACTTTTTACCTATTCTTGTACATCGTTTCGTAATACTTTTCGTAATCGCCGCTCGTGATGTTGTCGAGCCATTCCTGGTTGTCGAGGTACCAGCGCACAGTCTTTTCGATGCCTTCTTCAAACTGCAACGATGGTTCCCAACCGAGTTCCTTCTGGAGCTTGGTGGAGTCAATGGCATAGCGAGCGTCGTGGCCCAGGCGGTCCGTCACGTAAGTGATGAGGTTCAGGTCTTCGCCTTCGGCGCGACCAAGGAGTTTATCGACGGTCTTGATCACGACCTTGATGATGTCGATGTTCTTCCATTCGTTGAAGCCGCCGATGTTGTACGTCTCGGCAATTTTTCCGTTATGGAAAATCACGTCAATCGCGCGGGCATGGTCTTCGACAAAGAGCCAGTCACGGACGTTTTCGCCCTTGCCGTAAACCGGGAGCGGCTTCTTGTGGCGAATGTTGTTGATGAAAAGCGGGATAAGCTTTTCGGGGAACTGGTACGGACCGTAGTTGTTAGAGCAGTTCGTGACAATCGTCGGCATTCCGTAAGTATCATGGAAAGCGCGAACGAAATGGTCGGAGCCAGCCTTAGATGCGGAATACGGGCTATGCGGCGTGTACTTCGTTGCCTCGTAGAAGAAGTCGTCGCCATAAGCCAAGTGGTGTTCCGAACTGGACGCCGTCGTGGTGAACGGAGGCGTGATGCCTTCCGGGTGGTTCATCTTGAGGGCTCCGTAAACTTCATCCGTCGAAATGTGGTAGAAACGTTTGCCTTCGTACTTTTCGGGGAGCGATTCCCAATAGAGTTTGGCAGCCTGCAAAAGCGTAAGCGTGCCCATGATGTTCGTCTTCGCAAAGGTGAACGGATCCTTGATGGAGCGGTCCACGTGACTTTCGGCAGCGAGATGGATAATGCCATCGACATGTTCATCTTGCATAAGCTTGTAGAAAGCGTCAAAATCGCAAATATCCATCTTCACGAACTTGTAGTTCGGCTTATTTTCAACATCCTTGAGATTTGCGAGATTACCCGCGTAAGTAAGCTTATCGAGATTGATAATTTTATAATCCGGGTACTTGTTCACAAATAAGCGCACCACGTGGCTTCCGATAAAACCAGCGCCGCCTGTAATCACAATAGAACGTTTCATGAATTTCTCCAATTTACAGGGGAAATATAGTAAGGTACTCCGTAGACGGTAGGAAGTAAGAAGCAGGAAGTGGGGTAAAATTTAGAATTTGATTGTCAACATTGGTCAATAGTCAATGGTTATTAGCCAGTAGTTATCGGTAAGGAGTCATTTGTCTTTGTTTTTCCTACGCAAAAAAAAGAACCCGGCGAAGAGCCGAGTTCGTTGTGATAATAGATATCTAGAAATCGATACTATGGCATTTCATCAATGGGACGCCCATTATTAATATTGTATTGCGCCTGCATAAGGTACTTTCTATAAATAGCATCAGCCATATTATCCGGCAAATTGCCACCATAAGTTGCAGTATAAAATTCGTTCATATTTCTCCTACCAAGGTTCCAAACGGCACCATAAGCAGCCATGACACCTACTTGATCATAAGAGACCGGCAATTCAGCCGTGAAGACGTCAAAGCCCCTACTATTAAACTTCGCATCCCAATTGGCTCTATGATAATTGCAAGTCACATCACCATTGCGCCCCATGGAGCACCCCGCAACGGCAACGGTAATAACGGTAGCAACATCAGCAGCAACAGATGATTCTACCCAAAGAGTGGCACGACCACGCGGCTTCCAAGTGTAGTCATCGGGTCTCGAGTGCACTCTAACCGCAATTCCATCAGTTGGATATACATACCTCTTGTAACCAGAATGTTCCAATCCATCTTCGCCGCTCGAAAGAGTTTCTGGCGTCAATTTAGCCAAGAAATTATGAGTCTGTTCGCTCTTCACTTCACTTGCCGGAGCAGAAGCGACAGAGTTATCCAAGCCTGCATCAGAGCAGCCCATCATTGCCAATGCCAAAATTGCGGCAGACAGAGTTACTTTTTTCATTTTATCCCCTTTAAAAAAAGTTAGCACGAATAAAATAATATAATTTTAAACAAAATTACACTTTTAAATACAAAATTTAGTTATTTTATTTTAACAAAATATCATTTACATACAATAAAATTACAAAACAAGACATTCAGCCACAAAATTTTCACTTCATATTTTCCGCGCATAAAAAAAAGAACCCGGCGCGAGGCCGAGTTCCTTGTGACAATTTTATGTAAAATTATCTCGATTAATACTGGTGGCTGTTTTCAAATTCTGCAGCAGCCATCGGGATATACTTTTGAGCAACTAACATAGCCAAATATTTATTGTTAGTTCTTTCCAAGTATCCGTCATAGGTCGAGCCAGACATAATAACTTCGTTACTACGACCCATATTCCATACACCAGCAAAAGTAGAAATGGTCGTAATACGATCTCTATCAATGAAATGCAAAGTATTGTCCGTTCTGTTAGTCACTGTAGCTCCAGACGGAACATTGAACCAACGGTCAGCATTCCAGATAACATATTTACATTTAGCACTCTGTCCATCAAGACGGCAATCAGCAACATTAAGCGTAATACCATTAATAACATCAATTTTGCTATTATTCGATGTATAAATGCGGAATTCGCCAATACCACGATTATCAATACTTTCTTCTACTTCCGAAGAGCCATAAAATGCAAAATTCACACCATAATGACTTGTACGATATTCGTAATGAATCAAGAAATCTTCTTCGTTATCAGAAGCTTTCATCAAAGCAGCTACAGCATTAGAAGCATTCTGTACGCTCTTTGCATCATTTGTAGAAGCAACAGAGTTATCAAGGCCTGCATCAGAGCAGCCCATCATAGCCAATGCCAAAACAGCGGCAGATAAAGTAACTTTTTTCATATCAATCTCCTTTTGTAAAAAAAGTTGCTTACAAGATAAACTTTTATTTTTTTATTTGCAATACCAAAGTAACAAAAAACATATAAATTTTAGGAAATTTATTTTTACAAACTACAGTTTACATACAAAAGTCATTACAAAAAGCATACAAAACACATATTTCACCATAAATTAACACTTTATACACCATTTTTAATTTAACACAAACGCCTAAAACTACTCGATTAAGCAAATCGAGTACTTTTTTCCCATAAAAACAATCAATTATTCAAAACAAATACCCAACCACCGTTTTTTCCTCCGTATCAAAACAGCGGCTAACAGAGTATTTCCCCCATTATTTTCTTCTTTTTTAAAGAAAATTTTGTACAAAATATAATATTTTCAAACAAAGTTGTAAAAATAAAGTCATAAAAAATAACTTTACACAAGAGACTCATACCTTTTAGAGAGCGCGTTACAGGACCATAAACATCAAAAAAGAGCGGAAATTTCCGCTCTTATACAGTTGGGCATACGCTTGACCAATCTCTAATAACGAATTTTTCCTTCGGCGACCTTCTTCAAGTGTTGCCCGTAAGGAGACTTTCCGTACTTGGCGGCCGATTCCAGCAATTTTTCCTTGTCAATCCAACCGTTGATGTAGGCGATTTCTTCGACTGCAGAAATTTGGATGCCTTGGCGGTTTTCAATCATTTTTACAAACTCGCCCGCTTCGATGAGGCTATCCATAGTACCGGTATCGAGCCATGCAAAACCGCGACCGAGGAGTTTCACGTCGAGTTCGCCTTTGTCAAGGTAAGTCTTGTTGAGGTCTGTAATTTCAAGTTCGCCACGAGCGCTCGGCTTCTGGCTCTTGGCAAAGCCGCTCACGCGGTTGTCATAGAAATAAAGGCCTGTAATGGCGTAATTGCTCTTCGGTTCCTTCGGTTTTTCTTCCACCGAAATCACCTTGCCATCTTTATCGAATTCCACGACCCCAAAGCGTTCCGGGTCTTCGACATAATAGCCGAATACGCTCGCACGTCCATTCTGTTCGGCATTCTTGACGGCGGCTTTCAAGAGCGGGCTAAAGCCGTTTCCATAAAAAATGTTATCGCCAAGGACCATTGCGCAACAGTCATCGCCAATGAATTCTTCGCCAAGGATAAATGCCTGGGCAAGTCCGTCCGGGCTCGGTTGCACCTTGTAGCTCAAGTTGAGGCCCATGGCAGAGCCATCGCCAAGCAAACGTTCGAAGTTCGGCAAATCCGTCGGAGTCGAAATAATGAGAATGTCACGAATGCCCGCCAACATGAGTGTCGAAAGCGGGTAATAAATCATCGGCTTGTCGTAAACCGGCAAAAGTTGCTTCGACGTGACCATCGTAAGCGGATACAGACGCGTGCCGGAGCCTCCAGCGAGTACGATTCCTTTCATAACAAATCTCCTTGATTTCGAAAATAGAAAACTTCCTACGAAATATTTTCAAAAAGTTATCTTTGCACCATTATGGCAGAGCAAAACAAGCGTATTCTCAAAGATTTTTTGAACGAACTTCTCGAAAAAGTCAACGGACACCGCTCCAATATTTCGTCCGAAGACGTTTTAGAACAATTTATGGCGTGGGCCGAAGCCCGTGGGACAACGTTATATCCCGCACAAGAAGAAGCGATTCTCGAACTTTTAGACGGCAAGAACGTTATCCTCAACACGCCGACCGGAAGTGGAAAATCCATGGTTGCGCTCGCGCTCCATTTCGATAGCCTCGTGCATGGTCGCCGAAGCGTTTACACCTGTCCCATTAAGGCGCTCGTGAATGAAAAATGGATGGCGCTCTGCAAGGAATTCGGCGCCGAAAACGTAGGACTTTCGACCGGCGATGCAACAGTCAACCGCGACGCGCCCATAATCTGCTGCACAGCAGAAATTCTTTCGAACATGGCGCTTTGCGAAGGCGAAGCACTCACCATCACGGACATCGTGATGGACGAATTCCATTACTACTCCGACCGCGAACGCGGTGTTGCCTGGCAAGTTCCGCTACTCACGCTCCCGCAATCGCGATTTCTCTTGATGAGCGCTACAGTCGGCGCTACGGATTTTTTCGAACGCGACATGACAAAGCATACAGGTCGTGAATCTGTAACGGTCCGTTCAACGCAGCGCCCAGTGCCGCTCGATTTTAGCTACAGCACTACAGAAATTTCGACCGAAGTGCAAAAACTCGTGAACGAAGGCAAGGCTCCTGTTTACGTCGTTCACTTTACGCAGGCCGCCGCCGCCAGCAACGCTCAGAACTTCATGAGCCTGGACCTTTGCACCAAAGAAGAAAAAGTCAAGATTAACGAAGCGATTAAAGAAGTCCGCTTTTCAAGCCCGTACGGCCCCGATGTCAAGCGCTGGCTAAAGCAGGGCATCGGCATTCACCATGCAGGGCTCTTGCCCAAGTACCGCATCCTTTGCGAGAAGTTGGCGCAACAAGGATTGCTTAAAGTCATTTGCGGCACGGACACGCTTGGCGTGGGTGTGAACGTTCCGATCCGCACCGTCCTCTTTACGCAGCTCTGCAAATACAGCGGAGACAAGACCGCCATTTTGACCGCCCGCGACTTCCACCAAATTGCAGGTCGCGCAGGCAGAAAAGGTTTTGACAATGTCGGCTACGTTGTCGCACAAGCGCCAGAGCACGTGATTGAAAACCTCAAGCTCGAAGCCAAGTCCCGCACGACCGGCAAAAAATTCCAGAAGCGCAAACCGCCAGAACACGGTTACATTCCGTTCGACGAAAACACGTTCAAGCGTTTGATCGATGCCGCACCGGAACCGCTCACTTCAAGTTTCCAAGTGAACCACGGGATGCTCTTGAACATCCTGAGCCGCCCGACAGACGGTTGCCGCGCCATGCGCAATCTCTTGAAGGATTGCCACGAAAGCGCCGCAAGCAAAAAGCAATTGCAGCACCGCGCCTTCCTCCTGTTCAGGAGTCTCGTCGAAAAAAAGATTATCGAATTCGTGCCTGCCGTAGCGCCGGGCTACAGTCACTTGCGCGTGAACATGGACTTGCAGGATGACTTCTCGATGAACCAGCCGCTTTCGCTGTACCTGCTTGACACGCTCCCAAAACTTGACAGCGATAGTCCGGAGTACGCGCTTGACGTCATTACTTTATGTGAAAGCATCCTTGAAAATCCCGATGCCATTTTGCGCATCCAGCAAAGCAAGGCGCGCGACGCCCGCATGAACGAGCTCAAAGCGCAAGGCATGGAATACAACCAACGCCTTGAAGAACTTGAAAAAGTCGAATACCCAAAACCGCTGCGCGATTTTATCTACGACACGTTCGATGCATTTGCCGATATCCACCCGTGGGTCGATGAAAACATTGAGCCCAAATCTATTGTGCGCGAGATGTTCGAAAACTTCAGCACGTTCAGCGGCTACGTGAAGCAGTACAATTTGCAACGCATGGAAGCGATTTTGTTGCGCCACTTGAACGGCGTTTACAAGGTACTTTCGCAGACCGTGCCCGACGGCTACAAAAACGAAGAGCTATTGGAAATGCAGGACTACCTGGGCGAAATGATCCGCCGCGTGGATTCCAGCTTGCTCGAAGAATGGGAAAAGATGGCGCACCCCGAAGATTACCAAAAACGTTTGGACGCAGGAACTGCCGAAGACGAAGCCGAAAAGGCATTTGGTGCAGACAAGGCCGCCGCCGACATCACCTACGACAAGAAGCGATTCCTCAACATGGTGCGTCAGCGCATTTTCCAGATTATGATGAGTTTGCAAAAGCAAGACTTCACCGATGTTTTGGACAGCCTTGCCGACGATCTTGCCGAAGGCGAACTTTTAGCGGATACCGAAGGCACGCCATGGACCGAAAAGCGATTGCTAGAAATCATGGCAGCCTACACGGCCGAACATCACAGATTCCGCATGGACGTGGAAGGACGTGCGCTAGCTCACACCATCGTCACTTACGACGGCAACATCATGCAAATCCAGCAAATGCTGCAAGACGAAGAAGGGTTTAACGATTGGAGCATTGATTTTACGGTGAATCTTGATGAAAGTCGCGAAGCGGGCATGCCGTTAATAAAATTAGCACGCATCGGCGAAGTTTAGATTATATTACAAAAAGAGGATGTTGGTATGAAAAATTCTCTTTTTTATTCTTTCTTCAAAGGTGCGACGCGCGCGACCACAATTTGCGCCGTTGCAGGCTCAGCCATTATATGTTCTGCTCATGCTGAAGAGGCAAAAGGTTTTTCGCACACGCTCACAGTCGATGCAGCCTATTACCCTAAAAGCGACTACCAAAAAGGTGGTGACCACTTTGCCAAAATAACAGGCCCTATTGATGGGATTCTCGCTAAAGCTACATGGAAATCAACCTACACGATACCTACGCCGCTCGGCCAAAGCGAACTCCTATCAGGAGCGAATATTGAACTGAACGGATCACTCGAAATTTCACCACTGAGCATTCGCCCCATTGCAAGCGTTTCATTTACACCGCTTCCGTTTCTCGTTTTTGACGCGGGTGCAAGTATAGGCTCCGGCTGGAACATGCTCGGTTTCGAAGGCTTCTGTAAATACAATGGCAACACCTATAAAAACCTAACGCCATTTGCTCATTACTATCATGAGCATTGGATCGGTGCCACATTCCAATTCGATACGGGTGAAATTTTTGAAGGCGACTGGACACATGTTTTAATGCTCGCCAATTACCAGATGATTTACAAAGGCATCACGGGCCTCAAGAAAGGGCAATTGTGGGCATGGCAGACAACCGAAGGATACGCCAACGGACTTGGCTACGAATTCATTGCCTTGCTCGGTTACCAGATGCCAAAATTTGTAGACTTGATCGGAGTCATGGCCGATATGTACGGGAACTATAGCAAAAAAGACTATGGAGATTACGCCGATACATTTGGCAAATTCATGACCGTCGAGCTAAGCGCTCTTGCAAGACTCGCGATAAACAAGACAAACTCGCTCACCATTGCGGCTATCATCGGAAGCCGTAGAAGCTTTGCCACCGACCACGAAAAAGGCGAGGAAGAACCTCACCTTTTACAGACTGGACGCGAATGGTATTTTGATAGCATCGGCTTCAGCTGGGAACGAACTTTCTAGGCTTCACCGCCGAACTCAAAACCGGCTTCTTCAATCGCAGTTTTCAACGCAGACTCGTCAACGGACCCCTCGATGACGAGTTCTTTTTTTGCGACATTCGCCACCGCAAAAACAACACCTT
Source organism: Fibrobacter succinogenes (assembly GCF_902779965.1). Lineage (NCBI taxonomy): Bacteria > Pseudomonadati > Fibrobacterota > Fibrobacteria > Fibrobacterales > Fibrobacteraceae > Fibrobacter > Fibrobacter succinogenes. The sequence continues at coordinate 22,370 of NZ_CACZDK010000015.1, forward strand.
CTAACGCAAACGCAGCCTTTTCGACACACGATTTGCAATGGCTGCAACTCATGCCGTTCACGCGGTAAGTTTTTGATGCCGGTTCAGAATGGTGTTCGTGATGGTCATGATCATGTTCTTCGTCATGCTCGTGACAGCAATGGCTATGTTCATGCTCTTCATCATGGTCGTGATCGCAATCGCAGTGGTCGTGTTCGTCGCAGCAACCGCAACCACAATGCCCGTCGCAACCTTTGTGAGCAAACTTCGCATAAATCATGAATGCAGCAAGCAAGCCCGCACAAACGTAATCAAATACGCCTAAAGCACCATGTCCATGACATTCCGCAGAACCATGCGGAAGCATCGCTGTAAGGAACGTATCCATAAAGAACGTATCGACGATAAATCCAAAGAACATCGCACCAAACGCAATCGAGAACAAGTAAGCCGCAAGCGTTCTCTTGCCAAACGCCTTACCCACCACAAGCATAGAAGCAATGCTCGTTGCAGGCCCAGCCATCAAAAGCACAAGAGCAGCACCCGGTGTAATTCCCTTCGCCACAAGCGCAAGCGCAAGCGGAATAGAACCAGTCGCACACGTGTACATCGGCATGGCCAAGAGCAGTACGCAAATCATGCAAAGGATTGGATATTCACGCAACGCAAGGAACAGTTCATTGGGAACAAATGCAGAAATCAACGCCCCAAGCAAAAGCCCGATCATAAGCCACTTGCTTACATCGCCGACCATATTGACAAGGCCATATTCAATAGTTTCACCCACTTTTTGAACAAAAGATTTTTTCATGTTCGCAGAGTTCATCGAAACGTCGCAACCACAATGTTCATGTTCACCACAACCGCAATGTTCATGATGGTGTTCGCGGTCATGGTCATGATCATGATGCTCATGTTCATGTTCATGTTCATGATGTTTATGCGAGTCCTTGTGTTTCGCGGTAGCAACTTCCGCAGATTCGCCACGTGAAACAAAGTTTGTCAAAACACCGCCAAACATGGCCGTTACAAAAGCGGCAATCGGACGCAAAATTGCAAACGGAAGCCCAAGCAAAGAATACGTTGCCAAAATAGAATCCACACCCGTCGCAGGTGTCGAAATCAAAAAGCTCACACTCGCGCCCTTGCTCGCGCCTTCTCGCCTAAGCGCAATCGAAGTCGGAATCACGCCGCAACTGCAAATCGGAAGCGGGACACCAAACAGCGCCGCCCACAACACCGATTTAAAATTCGGCTTCGAAATTTTAGGCACATACACCTGATTAGGCACCCACACATGGAGAATGCCAGCAAGCAAAAAACCAAGCAAAAGGAATGGCGCCATTTCAGAAAACAGCGTGATAAATTCCTTGATAAACGTAATGATCGATTCCATCTTTAACCCTTCTTCTTATGCAAAATGTGAGCAAGACCTGTATTGAAAATTTCGCCGATGTGCCCATCATCGAGCGCGTAATAAATTTTGCGACCGTCACGAGTCGGCTTCACGAGATTCGCCGTACGCAGAATGCGCAACTGATGGCTCACCACAGATTGTTCCAAGTTCAATTTTTCGGCAATGGCACTCACCGACATCTCGCCCGAAAGCAACAGATGAATCACGCGAATGCGAGTTGTATCGCCAAAGAACTTGAAGAACTCAGATAGTTCAAATAGCGTATCGATAGAAATATTTTGCAAATTCGATGCTTTGCACATACTCGTTCTCTTCTTAATAGTTTAAATATATGAACAACAATTCATATATACATATTTTCATACAAATAGTCAAGAGAAGCACATCAATTTTTAGACCATTCGGAGTAAACGGAGTCAAAACAGATTATATGCTTTATTATATTTTCATTACAGTTAGGGGTCCGTTAAAAGGATCGCACAAAAAAGGAGTTTTTATGAAGAAATTTGCAGCAGGTCTTTTGACCGCTCTTTGCGCCACAGCATTTTCATTCGCACAGGAATACAATCAGGCAACAGTCCAATACTCTCAAGACTATTCTCAAGCCGAATGGGATAACGCACAACCTGCAACACAAACCGTAGACACATATAGCGCCCCCGCTCCAGAAGCAACACAGCCAACTGTAGCCGCTCCGCAAGCAGCTCCCGCAGCACCGCAAGAAACCGCTGTCGCACCAGCCGCGGCTCCCACGCAAAGCGATGAAGCAATGCCCATCGATGAGCAGCCAACGATTATTCCGAAGAAAAAACAACCGATTAGTATAGGCGCACGTGCTTCATTCGTCTACGGCAACTTTTGGGGTTTCAAAAACTTGGATGATTTGGAGGAACCAAGCGGTTTCGGCGCCGATTTCGGCATCACCACTCGATTCACCATTACAAAAGGTCTTTCTTTCTCGCCAGAAATCGCATTCCGCCTCCTTTATCTTGAACACGGAGACGAAGATTACACTAGAAACTTCGACATGACTTTCCTTGATTTCGCATTTTACATACAAGGCGAAATTTCAAAAGCATTCTACCTTGAAGTCGGTCCGCAGTTTTCCATTAACACTAGCGGTGATTACACTATAGAAAACGAAAGCGGAGCCTACGACAATTTTGAAAACATCGAACAAAGTACGGTCGAATTCGGAATCAACATCGGTCTCGGCTATCACATTTTGAATAATTTAACACTCGGTTTCCGTTGGTATATGGGCTTCAATGAAGTCTTCCCAGATGTAAAGTACTATGACGATCTAACTGCAGACGATTTCGATACCAATACCCACAAAATAAAATCCAATGTCAAAACATCCGTTTCCAACTTGAAGGGTGCACACACGATGATGTTCAAGTTCGGCGTCACCTACTGGTTCATCTAATACGGTAAAAAAAAATGTGTTCGCTCCAGTCCTTGAATTTGCAACCAATCCTTTCAACAGAAGGCATGCGCGGCCTCGATTCCGCGTCAAAGAAATATTTTGCAAAAGAGGCTACGAGCGAACCGTCCGAAACAGACGTTATCCAAAGCGGATACACGTTGATGCAAGAAGCCGGACTTGCATTGTTCAAATTCGTTCAAACAAAATCTCTTGAGCCAATCGCTGTATTTATTGGCGGAGGGAACAACGGCGGAGACGGGCTTGTACTCGCAAAGCATCTGTTGCAAGCAGGAATTAAAAGTACTGTTTTCAGCCTTGCCAATGAGAATAAATTCAAAAACGAAGCCAAGTTAGCGCTAGACGATTTTCTGCAAGCCGGCGGTTCTCTTTTTGATTTCAAGAAAATTATCGAAGACCCCAAGCAAGCATCGCTCCTTTTGCACGATGGATTCAAGCTCATTGTCGATTGCATGCTCGGGAACGGTGCTAAAGGTGAATTGCGTTTAGAATTTGCAAGCGCGGTAGAGGCTATCAACAAAAGCGAACTCCCCGTCATCGCAGCCGATGCTCCCACGGGTTACGATTCAAGCGCACACATTTGCAACGAAGTTTGCGTTCACGCAAATGAAACCATGTTATTTGGATTCCCGCGGCTTGACGCCTACGCAAAAGAAGGGGGTCGAGCATTCGGTAAAGTTACGGTCGCTCCGCTTAAATACCCCGCTGAGCTTATCCCGCAATTCGACGAAAAAGTTTACCTCGTCACAGAAGATGTTATTCCGCAACTCACGCCCAAGCGCGACGAATGGGGCGACAAGCGCGTTCAAGGAAGTCCGCTCATTATTGCGGGTTCCAAGGACATGCCAGGCGCAGCCGCACTTTGCACAGAAGCTGCACTCCGCAGCGGCGCAGGACTTGTGGCATTGGCGGTGCCGCAAGCAATTGCGCCGATTTTGCAAGCAAAGCTCTCGGAACCTGTATTTTGTGGACTCGAAGATAAAGCAGGCGAAAATTGCCGCGACGACGGAACAGCGGAAAGCCGCGCCACCGATACTGGGAAATGCAGCGAAAATCGCAATAATCTCCTCAACGAGAATCGCGGGGTACTGCAACCGCAACACATTCCGACATTATTAAAGCGAGCAAAGCACGCCAGTGCCATCGCCATCGGGCCAGGACTTTCAACAAACACAGGTACAATCCAAACCGTTTTGGATTTGCTCCCGCAGTTGAACGTTCCAACAGTCATCGATGCCGATGCATTGAACGCCATCGCGACTTTAAACGACTGCGCCACAGCAAATAACAACGCTACAGCTAATGGCAACGCAACGCCAAACAGCGCCGTCAACAGAGCAACACTAGATTGCGCGGCTATAAGCGACCGCATGGCTATAAACGACTGCGCGGCAGTCCAGTATTTGCGCAATCTGCAAACATCCGCAATTTTAACGCCGCACATCCGCGAATTTGCAAGACTCTTTGGGAACCTTCCCGAAAATAGTTGCGAGATTCCTAGCCGATTAAGAGAAATCGCCGAAAGTACAAACAAAGTCATTCTTTTAAAAGGCGCCCCCACCTACATCGCCTCACCCGACGGAAATGTTTACGTCATCCCTGTTGCAAACTCAGGCATGGCAAAAGGCGGAAGTGGTGATGTACTCACGGGCATTATCGTCGCATTACTTTCGCAGGGGCTCGCCCCGACAGAAGCCGCCGTACTCGGCGCACTTTTGCACCAGAAAGCAGGCCGCATCACACGCGAAGAACTCGGTGCATTCAGCATGCTTCCAAGCGATGTGATCAAGAATCTGTACAAATCATTTGTACTAAACCTCGCTTAAAATTCAAAAATTTTATTTTTCGCCGTTTTTTACGTAAAAAATGGGAAATTTTAACGGTTTCTTACGTAAAATTTCGTACAAATTATATAAATTTTTATTTTTAACACAGGATTTTCTTTTTTTGCGCCGGTTTTAAGGACCCAACAAAGCCTTTTTTCGAACATTTTTTTCAAAAAGACTCCAAAACCAGCGTTTTGATCAAAAACAATACAAACAACATCACAAAATTACGTAAAACAAGCGCAAACGAGGTACATTTTTACGTAAATTTCGCCATTTTTTAGAAATCTGATTTTTTCACGGTCTTACTCAACACACACAAGCACTTTTCGCCCACACTTTACTTCCTACATCCTACTTCCTACTTCCTACTTATTTCTACATTCCCCAGCATGGCAGAAAAGACTTTACTCCTTCTTGATTCCTTCGCACTCGCATTCCGCATGTTCTACGCTTACAGCCAGAACCCACTCGTAAACAGCAAGGGCGAAGAAGTTTCCATGATGCACGGCTACTGGGGCGCAGTCCTCCGCATTTTGGCAAAGCACAAGCCCACGCATTTCGCAATTGCCCGCGATGTCGCGCACACAAAGACTTTCCGCCACGAACTTTACCCGGACTACAAGGCCAATCGCGGCCCGATGCCCGAAGAAATGGCTGCACAGATGCCGCTCCTTTGCGAATCTTTGGAAGCAAGCGGCATTCCGCTTTTGTCGGAACCGGGCTACGAAGCCGACGACGTGATGGCAAGCGCCGCCGAAGCCGCTGTCAACGCAGGCTTCGACCATGTCGTGATCATCAGCAAAGACAAGGACATGTCGCAAATCGTGACCGACAAGATCCACCTTTTCCATTTGGAAAAAGGCGCCGATGGCATCGATTTTGGACCGCAGCAGGTCCTTGAAAAATACGGCATTCCACCTGAAAAAATCCGCGACTACCTCGCCCTCATGGGAGACTCGAGCGATAACGTTCCAGGCGTTCCAAAAGTCGGCCCGAAAACCGCCATCCAGTTGCTAACCGAATACGGCGACATGGACAACATTTACGCAAACCTCGACAACATCAAGAAGAAAGGTTTGCACGACAATCTCGCGAACAACAAGGAACAGGCATTCCTCAGCCGCGAACTCGTGACGCTACAGACAAAGCGAGCCTACAACGGCAACCTCGATGCGCTTGAATTCTGCGGCATCCACAGCGATACGCTCGAAGGAATTTTCAAGGAACACGAAATCAATAGCTTGATTCGCCTGCTCGAAAACGTTCCGAGCAAAACAGGCTTTGTGCGCAAAGGCGATTCCGACGACCCCGTGACAGGGGCCGAGAACAACAAGGTTGGTGAGCCTGCCGAACCACCCGCCGACCTCCCGCCCACTTACATCTGCGTCGATAGCGATGATGTTTTCGAACAGATGAAAAAAGAATTTGAGGTTGCAACCGAAATCGGTATCGACACTGAAACCGACGGGCTCGACCCGATGCAATGCAGCATCGTCGGGCTTTGCCTTGCCTCCGCAGCAAAAGACGGCAGCGTTCCGAAGGGCTATTACATTCCGCTTGGGCATACCGACGATATCGGATTCCCGTACCCCGCCGGCAAGGGCGGCAACTTCGACTTTAACGCCACAAAGAAGTGGTTCATTGATTTTTGGAACGATTCTTGCACATTCCCCGCCAGCGGTTCCAAGCAACGCGGAGGCACTTCCGACGAGTCCAAGCGCTCCCTCATTTTCCACAACGCCAAATTCGACTTGCACGTTCTTGCCCGCACGTTCGGCCTCACGCAAAAGCAAATCGATTCCGCAAACATCATCGACACGCTCATCGCCGCATGGATGCTCTCGCCCGGACAAACCGGGCTCGGCCTCGACAATCAGGTGATGCAGCTTTTGCAGCACGAGATGATTCCGATCGAAAACCTCATCGGACGCGGCAAAAATCAAATCACGTTCAACCGCACACCCATCAAGGACGCGACCGAATACGGCGCCGAAGACGCCGTCTACACGCTTCGCCTCTGGGCTCCGCTCCGCGCCAAACTCCAAAAGTACGACTACGAAAAGTACTTCTTCAGCCAAGAAATGCCGCTTCTCAAGGTGCTTTACCAGATGGAAGGCGTCGGCGCATTCGTCGATACCAAGATTCTAAAGGACTTGCAAGCCGATTTGCAGCACCGCATCGAAAAGCTGGAAAAAGAAATCTGCGACATGGCCGGTTGCGAATTCAACATCGGCTCTCCCAAGCAGCTCGGCGAAGTGCTCTTTGACACGCTCGGACTGCCCGAAATCAAAAAGCGCAGCACGGACGCCGCCGTCCTCGAAGAACTCAGCTTCCGCGCCGCCCACCCGATCGTCTTTGCAGTCATCGAATACCGCGAACTCAAGAAAATGCAGAGCACGTACGTTTCTGTGCTCCCCACACTCGTGAATCCGGACACCAAGCGCATCCACACGAGCTTTATCCAGTGGGGCACCGCGACAGGCCGCCTTTCGAGCCGCGATCCGAACTTGCAGAACATCCCCGTCCGTAGCGAACTCGGCAAGCAAATCCGCGCAGCATTCGTGCCGCAGAACCCGAACAATGTGATTCTCGCGGTGGACTACTCGCAGATTGAGCTCCGCATGCTCGCACACCTCAGTGGCGACGAAGCGCTTATCGAAAGCTATAAGGAAGGCATTGACATTCACGCCCGCACCGCAGCCGCCATCAACCGCGTAAGCCTCGAAGACGTGACCGCGGACATGCGCCGCGACGCGAAGGTCGTGAATTTTGGAGTGCTCTACGGCATGACAGCCTTCCGCCTCTCCCGCGACCTGAAAATTCCGATGGCACAGGCCAAGAGCTTTATCGACGGCTACTTCGAAATGTATCAGGGCGTGCAAAAATTCATCGATGACACCAAGGCCGCCGCCCACCGCGATGGCTACGTCGAAACGCTTTCCGGCCGCCGCCGCTACATCGCAGGCATCGACAGTTCCGACCGCATGGAATCGCAAATGGCCGAACGCATGGCCGTGAACACCCCCGTGCAAGGCAGCGCCGCCGACCTCATCAAGATTGCCATGATCCGCATCCAAAAACGCATCAACGACGAGAACCTCCCACTCCGCATGATGCTACAAGTGCATGACGAACTCGTTTTCGAATGCCCCCGCGAGCAGGTTGAAGAGCTTTCCGCCATGGTCAAATCTGAAATGGAAGGCGCCATGGAACTCAAAGTTCCGCTCGTCGCCAGCGTCGGATTCGGCAAAAACTGGCTCGAAGCGCATTAACGGGGAGGCGCGACCTCCCGCGCTCTCCAATGTTCTCAAAAAAAGTTCTCAAAATTTTTAAGATTTTCATCACACCATAGCTTACAAACTTACTATTTTTACGTAAATAAACAATTTCCCTGTTGCGAAATTCAGCATTTTCATATATATTACTAAGCAAAGAACGGGTGTATCCTCGAAAAGAATGACAAAAGGGATGTTTGCGAGTACAAAAGCGCTGTAAATTTCGCGCCAAATGTTCTCAAAAAATTCTAAAAATCATCAAAATTTCAGAACAAAGACACCCAAAGCAAGTTTCAATAAGGAGTCTTAGCAATGAGATTTAACACCTTCGGCATCACCGCTAGCTCAATCCTTTTGGCTACAGCATCGGCATTCGCCCTCCCCAAGGCAACAGAAATATTCCCAGACATGGGCCTCGGCTACAACATCGGCAATACGATGGAAGTTCCGGGCAACCCGACTGGCTGGGGAAACCCATTCCCGGATGCCGCCTACGTCAAGGCCATCAAGGATGCCGGTTTCAATACCGTGCGTATTCCTTGCGCTTGGGACAGCCACGCATCCAACGGCACCATTAACGCCGGCTGGCTCGACTCCGTCAAAACGGTCGTTGACCTCGTCATCAACAACGGCATGTACGCCATTTTGAACAGCCACTGGGACAACGGCTGGCTCGAAGACCACGTTTTCGACGGTGAAGGCTACGACAAATCCGGCCTCGTGAACAGCTCCGCTGCTACAGTCGCTGCCAAGCAGGAAAGCTACTGGAAACAGATTGCTACGAAGTTCGCCGCATACGACGAGCACTTGATTTTCGCATCCGCCAACGAGCCCGGCGTTAACGACCCGTGGAACGGTGGCGCCGACAACGGCCAATGGGCTTTTGACTCCAAGCGCATGACCGTCCTCAAGCAATTCCACGAAGCTTGCCTCAAGGCCGTGCGCGCTACTGGCGGCAACAACGCCACCCGTATCGTAGTCGTGCAATCCCCGCGTACCGAAATTGACAAGGCCCCGCTCCTTTCCGAACAGTATCCGACCGACCCGGCAGGCGAAGGCTACACCATGGCTGAAGTCCACTTCTACCCGTATCAGTTCTCGCTCATGAAAGACGGCGATGAAGACTGGGGCAAGATGTTCTATTACTGGGAAGACAAGACTCCGGGCAACGACGCCGCACATACCTGCTCCGGCTCTGCTCTCGGTTCCAAGAAATCCATCGACAATCTATTCGGCGGACTCAAGACCCGCTTCTACGACAAGGGCATTCCGGTTGTGATCGGCGAAATGGGCGCCATCAAGCGTCTCGACCTCCTCTCCGGCGACAACCTCAAAAAGCACCTCGAAGCACGCGCTGCTTGGTACGGTTACACCGTCGCATCCGCAAAGAAGAACGGCCTCGTTCCTTGCGTTTGGGACACCGGTGACGAAGGCGATGGCAACTTTACGATTATCCGCCGTCAGGTAAACAAGTTCGGCGGCAAAGTCGGCGACATCACCGACGTCGAAACGCTCAACGCCATGCGCGAAGCTTACGGCCAGGCCGCAGTTCCAGGCAATTCTATCGACTCCACCGTCAAGGAAAACACAACTATTCTCGATGGCGACATGGCCCTCCACATTACCTACAAGACCGTCCAATCCGACACCAGCGAAGCAGGCACCATGCGCATCGACCTCAGCAAAGACTGGAGCCAGTACGTTGCCATATCCTTCGACTTGCGCGCCGCTGGCGAAACCGCAGGCCCTTGCATGGACAAAACCCGCGACGGCTGTGGCGATTACGGCTGGGCAAGCGTCTCTCTCTTCAACATGAGCGGCGAATGGAAATGGAACGAAGTCTCTCTCGGCAACGTCGAGGACCTCGGCACCCTCAAGAACTACAAGATTGAATTCGGCGACGGCGAAGGCAAACTCGCTTTCGAAAACGCGGCCAAGATGAACGCCATCGGCATCAACCTTTACGGCACACAGTTTACCGGCGACATGTACCTCAACAACATGCTTCTCTGGAAGGCCGACGGCACCGCAGATACGCTGCAGAGCTTTGACACCAAGAAGCCCAAACTCGAAGGCATCGCCACCGGCGAACTCATCAAGGCAAACGCCACCGGCGACTGGGGCAAATCCGCCATCGCCATCGCTCCGACTCGCATCGCTGCAAATTCCAAGATGCTTGTGAATGTCCAGCCGGGCATGGTTAGCGCCACATTCAATGCAACCAAGGCAACTCGCGGCACAGCCACGCTCATGAATTCCATGGGCCAGGTGATTGCACAGCAAGCATTCGAAGCCAAGGCTGGCGCAAACGAAGTCCAGTTGAACACAAACCTCCGCGGCCCGGCAATCCTCATCGTAAAGCAGGGCAGCCAGAAGAACGTTCAGAAGATTACACTGCGTTAACGAAGCACCGCTGCCCTGAAACAACAATGACGACATATTGAAAAAATCCTTGCAGGTTTAGGAGTGTACATGCAAGGAGAAAGGGCCCGGCAGATGCCGGGTCCTTTTTCGCAATTTTATCCAACAAGGTTTTTAAAGATTCACGACCTAGTCGAGATTCGTTCCTATAGCCTCAATTTCGAAATCATATTCACCAGGCCACGCTTGTATTTTGAACTTTACAGCGACAAGCTGCTTCGCTGCCCTTTCGCCTACATTGGGTTCATCAACCCAATCTTCAGGTATTTTGCTAAGCCAAGACGGAAACTTAAACCGGCTCCATTCCAAGCACCTAGCCTCTCCTTTTGATTTGGGCAAAGTAACAAAAGGCAAAGCGTAATCAATATGAGCATTTACAGAATCCCCCAAATCCAATTCCAATGTAAAAGCCGTTTTTGATTGGTACGCAAAACAAATGCCATTCCAATTCGAAACGTCAACTGGAATCGACTTTCCCGTACTATCCTTCGCCAGTGTAAAACCTATCGATACAAATGGGGGATACGTTAAAGAACCTTTTTCCAAAACAGCCGTTCCACAAAGGGTATAACAACTTTTAACGACAGGCACCAACGAAAAAGCATTGCTATCATCACCTAATTCCACAGGCCAAAGAATATTCGACTCGCCACCATCAGCACTATCCGTTTCAACAAACCATTCGCCGCTAGCCATATTTTTCCACGATGAATCCGCATAAAGCCCAACGTTAACGTTCATCGGATCTCCATCTGCAACATCAATACTAGTCCACAAATCGCCTCGGCTGCCACCGCTAGCACAGCTCCCAGCATAATCCGCCTTGCACAAAACGGGATTACGCGAAGAACTGCTCAAACGCTTAGAACTACTCGACGACAACATCTGCGAACTGCTATAAGGCTCCATACGGCTCGACGAAAGCCCGAACAACGAACTCGATGAATTCTCAAGAACCGAGCTCGACGACAAACCACGCGCCGTCAACACATTTGGGTCGTCCGACGAACCTGATACGTTATAGTCCGAGCATCCAAGTACCGCAAGCGAAAACGCACCAGCACAAGCCATATAAATTTTTTATCCATACTACTCCTCCGATTCTCTCTCGACTCTTTGAGTCAAAGGGAAAAACTGTAAATTCAATCTGCAAACTTGATCGAGTTTGCCGCACTTCGCCGCAATCGAAATCACCTTCTTGCGGCAAGCATCAAGCTCTTTCACAATTTCGTCATAGCCTTCACGGTTTACACCCAAAGTAACACCAGTAACGTTACGATTTTCGGGACCAAACTGATCAATAGATTCTATACCAAGACGCCCCATTTCTCGATGCATCATGCGAATAGCAAGCGTCAAACCTTCCTTGGACCCCGCAACAGCTTTATCCGTTTGTTCGTAAACATTCTCGCCAACCTGTTTCAAGAATCCCGCTTTTTCCAAAAAGGCAAGCGACTTGCGGACTTCAAGCGCAGAGATTTCCTGGCAGCATACCTTCGCCATGTCACCCGGCATCGCGCCAGGCATCATCGGTGCAAGTTCACGCACGACCTGATTTTTCCAGCTGTCGTAATACCCAAACGCATCCTTGTCAATTACACGAACCTGATTTGCGGCCGAAATCGCCATCATCTTATCAAAGTAAACCTTCTTGACATTGTCCTTTTGTGCATTGACAAAATTCACCATCGCTTCGAAATATTCAATTTCATAACCGACAAGTCCCATCGCAACCGCCACACGATTCATTTTCGTGCGACTCAAGCTGCTTTTGCCATCACAAACAAGTTTCAAGTACGAGGGCGACGTAAACCCCGCAATTTTCGCAAACTCGCGCCAAGTAAAAGCAGAAGTTCTCTTACGCTCTTCGTAAAAGTCCGCCATATAAGCACGATAATCTTTGTATTCCACAATCGACTTCATACGAACTAATATACACTCGCAAAAACAGATAGTCAATACAAAATGATACAAAAATTAATAAATTTATCAAATTACAATAGATTTCATGTATTTAAAAACGAAGCAACAATCAATAATGATACAAACGTATCATTAACAAAAAAATCAAGGCCATTTCACCCTGATACAAGAAGAGCCCAGCTTTCGCCGGGCCCCACTTTTCCTCCTAACAATAAACCATCACTTTACTCCATATCATCAACCGTTCCAATATACTTGACATTGAATTTATACCTTCCTTCCTTAGCCTGAATCTGAAGCCGAACCGCCACAAGTTCCTTTGCCGCCTTTATTCCGGCATCAGTCTTCCAATATTCATCTTCCGTCTTAACCCAATTAGGAAGCTTAAATTCACTCCATCTAACACATTTCGACACAACGGTATCCGTCGCGGGCAGCTCAAAGAACGGCACTCCAAAACTCAGCAACACATCCACTTCATTGCTCAAATCCAACAGCAACCTAGCCTCTACTTCCGAAGAATAGGAAATGCATAAGCCACCCCAGTTCGAAACATCTACCGGCATTTCTTCGTCAGAGTCACTCTTCGCCACCGTGAATCCCACTGATATAAACGGATCATAAGCCAGTACCCCTTTTCCCAAAACAGCCGTTCCACAGATACCGCCGCACGCATCCACCACAGCAGTCAAAGAATCACCGCCTTCAGAAAAGTCCACCGGCCATTCTATATACGATCCGCCTCCATCAAGCGAGTCATTCTGCATTTCCCAGAACCAGCGGCCATCTTCTACGGCATGATCCGGCCAAGACGTCGCATAACGAGCCGTATTAACAGACAAGTCGCCAGCAAGCGGATTCCACAACGGGCTACCTTCCACATTCATTGTATTCGGTTCTACCGACGTTCCGGAACACGCTACAAAAGCTAAAGCCATTGCACCACACGCCGCATAAAGTTTATTATTCATCTTCAGTCTCCCTCTAGTACAAACAAACTTGATGAACTTTTCGTTTCAGCACAACTTGAAAATTAAGGTCTATCAACTCCCGACTCATAATCCTCTGTCGTTCCAACATACTTGATACTGAACGCATACTGACCAGACACACTTTGTAACACGAACATCAGTCCAACCAGCTGTTTTGAAGCTTTCCATCCGGTTTCTTCTCTCCAAGATTCAGGAGGATTGCGCTGCCAAGAAGGTATCTTAAACTCGTCCCAACTAAAGCATTTAGAGTTTTCACTAGTCGCTTTCGGCAAATACACTTCTGGGAAACTCGCACCATCATCGAATACTTTTCTTAACGAATCGCCCAAATCAAGTACTAGCCTAAGCATTATTTCTGATGCATATGTAACGCAAACTCCGCCCCAACCAGAGACATCAACTGGCATCGGGTTACCAGCCGAATCCCTTGCGATTACAAAACCAACGCGAACATACGGTTGGTAAGCCAACGAGCCCATATTCAAATTCGCAACACCACAAATGCCCTGGCACTCTTCAATAACAGTCGACAAGGGGTCTTCACCTCTTTCCAACGCTACTGGCCATACAATAAAAGACAGTCCACCATCGTTATTATCCGTTTCTCCAGCATTCCAAAACCAATGACCGTCCGCATTCACATTCTCAGGCAACAAAGCTGCATAACGAGCCGTATTAACAGACAAGTCGCCAGCAAGCGGATTCCACAACCAGTAGTTTTCCGCATACACCGTATTCGGTTCCACCGATGTACCACCAACACCGCTGTTTTCTGAACACGCTACAAAAGCTAAAGCCATTGCACAACACGCCGCATAAAGTTTACTATTCATCTAAAATATCCTCATCATCTCGGCCATATGGCGCCTATCAAGAACACTAATGGCCCCGACTCCAAACTTGTAATCGCCATCATCGGCTTGAACCGTAAACCGAACGGATATCATTTTCTCGGAAAAACTCTCTACCAATTTATCCTTTGTAACATTCCGTTCCTTAGATACTTCGTCAACACCGTTCGGCATATTAAATTCGCCCCAAGAAAAACAAAGGCTTTCCGCTAGCATCTTTTTGGGTAATTCAACAAATGGCAAGCCATCAGCAGAATCCTCTACAACCAGCTCCATTTTCAATGGCGTTTGAGAATAGTACTCAATGCAAAAACCGTTCCAGTCCGAAACATCAGCCGGCACAGTATTGCCCGCAGAATCTTTCGCAATATTAAAACCAAAAGACACGCTTGGGTCCGTCTGCAGAGAACCTTTCTTCAAGGAAGCAACACCGCTGACCCCAAAGTATTTTCTCACAACCGGTTCCAAGGAATTATCAGTCCCTAACGCCTCCGGCCACTCAATAGAAGACTTACCGCCATCATTTTCGTCCGTATTCCAATACCAACGGCCATCTTCTTCAACATTTTCCGGCCAAACATCTTTTGAATATAACGATGTCGAAACGCGGTCACCATCGTTAGCAGGGGTCCACATATTTCCATTTCCACCATTTAAGGTATAATATTTCGCCTGTTTCCACGGCTCTGGTGAATACTCAAAATCACTTATTCCAGCAGGATTCTCTTCAACCGTTCCAATATACTTGATATTGAATTTGTACTCTCCTACAGGAGCCTGAATTACAAACCTCATCGCCACAAGTTGTTCTGCAGCTAGCATTCCATCAATTTTCCAATCATGATCATCCTTAGTCCACGCAGGACGCTTAAACTCAAGCCATCTAACACACTTCGACACAACCGTATCCGTCGCAGTCAATTCAAAGCCCGGTAAACCAAATCGCAAATTTTCATTCATCGAATCACCCAAATCCATTTCCAAACGCAAAGCAACATCCGAAGAGTACGAAACGCAAACACCGCCCCAATTAGAAACATTAACAGGCAAAGGGTTACCAGTACTATCTTTCGCCACGGAGAATCCCACCGACACAAACGGCGTGTAAGTCAAAGAACCTTTTCCCAAGACCGCCGTTCCACAAATTCCATGACAAGCATCCACAATAGGAGCCAAAGGATCATCGTCATCGCCCAGTTTCGCCGGCCATTCTATATACGACATTCCCCCATCTTCGGTGTCATTTTGTATTTCCCAGAACCAGCGGCCATCCTCTATCGCGCCCTTCGGCCAACTCAAAGCAAAACGCGCCGTATTGACGTGAAAATCACCCACCAAGGGCTCCCATAGCGCACGCTCATCCGCATATACGGTATTCGGTTCCGTCGAGGTTCCTCCTACGCCATTGTCTTTTGAGCACGCCATAAAAGCGAGCGCAACCGCACCAGACATTAAACAAAAGTTCCGCTCCATCTCAAGTCTCCTCTTTTCCCTCAACCTCTTTAGAAAGAGGGAACAACTGCAAATTCAATCTGTAAACTTGTCTGATAACATTGCACTCTTCCGCTATGGCGGTAATTTTTTTGCGGCATTCGTCCAGTTCATGAACAATGCGTTCGTATGTTTTTCGGTCTATGCCCATCGTAACGCCAGTGACATTGCGTTCGTTTGCTGTAAAACGGTCCAGCGAATCCACCGCCAAATTACCCATTTCACGATGCATCGAGCGAATCGCAAGCGGGAGTCCTTCCTTGGATCCTTCCACGGACTTTTCCGTTTGCACATAAATGTTTTCGCCAATTTGCTTGAGGAATCCAGCGCGTTCCAAAAAAGCAAGCGACTTGCGGACTTCGAGCGCCGAAACTTCTTGCGTACACATCTTAGCGATTTCGCCCGGCATCGCCCCAGGCATCAGCGGAGCCAGTTCGCGCACCACCGGATTTTTCCAACTGTCGTAATATTCAAACGCATCTTTATCGACAACGCGGACTTTGTGGTCAAAAGCAATGGAACACATTTGTTCCAAGAACTTTTTCTTCAATTCGTCAGTTTTTGCATTGCCAAACTGGACCATAGCTTCAAAGTAAGCAACCTCGTGCCCAACAAGTCCAATCGCTTTCGCAACGCGTCCCATGGCCACTTTGCTGAGGTTCGTTTTTCCGCTGCAAACATCCTTGAGATACGACGGAGAAACAAAGCCCGCAATTTTCGAAAACTCACGCCACGAAAACGCCGAAGTACGTTTGCGTTCTTCGTAATAGTCGCCTAAAAAAGCGTGATAGTCCTGATATTCAACAATCGGTTTCACACAAACAAATATACGCTTGTAGAATCACAAAGTCAATAGTTTAAAGTACAATTTCTTTAAATTTTATCTATTTTTAACATTTTTACAATTTTTCAAAACGTATTTTCATTCTATATAGTACATCCATGTACGGTATACGAAAATCGCCGCAGTTTTTACCTGCGGCGACTTTTAAAAAGCGACTAGAATCGCGGGCGCGAAATGCGCCGATTACCACATTTTGTCGAACTTCTTGCGGTTCTTTTCTTCGTCCTTCTTTTCCTGAACGATAGCGTCGATAACGGCAGCCACCGTGAGGTTGAAGATATCGTGCACGGAGGCGTCAGAGTCGGTGAAATGCACCGGCTTGTTCAGGCCCATCTGCACAGGACCGATCGATTCGCCCACGCCCATTTCGAGGAGCATTTTGCAAGTGGTATTTGCAGAAGAGAGGCACGGGAAGATGAGTGTATTGACGGTCTGGCCCTTGAGCTTGTTGAACGGATACTTGGTATCGCGAAGATCCTTGTCGAGAGCCACGTTCACCTGCATTTCGCCATCGAGAGCATAATCCGGATACTGTTCGTGAATCGTCTTCACGGCAGCGCGAACCTTATTCACAGTGCCACGAGCGGCTTCCTTGTCAGAACCGAAGTTCGCGTAGCTAAGCATCGCCATCACCGGTTCGTGAGCGAAGAAGCGGACTGCGTCGTGCGTGAGCTTCACGATATCGACGAGCGTATCAGCATCCGGGTCGCGGTTCACGAGCGTATCGGCAAGGAAGAACGTTCCCTTCTTGGTGCTGAGGATATGCATGGCACCGAAGTGCTTGTATTCCGGACGGATACCGATAATTTCCTTCGCAAGTTCAATCGTTTCGGAGTACTTGGAGTAGCCACCCGAAATCAACGCATCGGCATCGCCGACCTTCACCATCATCATACCGAAGTGGTTCGGTTCGAACATGTCGTCGCGGGCTTCTTCGAAGGTCACGCCGTTACGACCATTTTCTTCGGCATAGATTTCAGCATACTTGCGACGGCGTTCGAATTCTTCCGGAGAACGCGGGTTCACTATCTTGATGCCCGTAAGGTCGAGCTGTTCGCGCTGGGCGATAATTTGGATGCGTTCCGGGTTGCCAAGCATAATCGGGTGAGCAACGCCTTCGGCCTTGGCCTGCACGGCAGCCTTGAGCATGTTGAGGTTGCTTTCGGCAAACACGACACGCTTCGGATTGCTACGGGCGGTATCGCTGAACTGACGGATGAGCTTATTGTCATAGCCCATCATGTCGCGAAGGCGATCGTAGTAAGCATCCCAATCCGTAATCGGCTTGCGGGCCACGCCACTTTCGATAGCGGCCTTAGCCACAGCGATAGAAACTTCCGTGAGGAGGCGCGGGTCGAGCGGCTTCGGAATCAAGTATTCCTTGCCGAACGTGAAGCGCTGTGCGTTGTAGGCAATGTTCACCACATCCGGAACCGGCTTGTGAGCGAGAGCGGCGATAGCGCGCACTGCAGCATGCTTCATGTGTTCGTTGATCGTCGTTGCACGAACGTCAAGAGCGCCACGGAAAATGTACGGGAAACCGATAACGTTGTTCACCTGGTTCGGATAGTCACTGCGGCCCGTTGCAAAAATCAGGTCGCCACGACTTGCCATGGCTTCTTCGTAGCTGATTTCGGGGTTCGGGTTAGCAAGAGCGAAAACGATTGGCTGGTCGGCCATGCTGCGGACCATCTCGCGAGTAAGGACGTTAGCCTTGGAGAGGCCGACGAACACATCTGCGCCCTTCATGGCATCTTCAAGCGTTTCGATGTCGGTGCGGTCGGTTGCAAAGAAAGCCTTAGCTTCAGTGAGGCCCTTGCGGTCCTTGCGAATAACGCCCTTGCTATCGCACATCACAAGATTTTCTTTCTTGAGACCGAGAGACAAGTAGAGGCGCGTGCAAGCGCAAGCGGCAGCGCCAGCGCCATTCACGACCATCTTCACGTTGCGAATGCTCTTGCCAGCAACTTCGATAGCGTTCAAGAGACCTGCGGAAGAAATGATTGCCGTACCATGTTGGTCATCGTGCATCACAGGGATATCGAGTTCGGCCTTGAGAGCGTCTTCAATTTCGAAGCATTCCGGAGCCTTGATATCTTCGAGGTTGATGCCGCCAAACGTCGGGGCAATACCCTTCACGATTTCGATGAACTTCTTCGGGTCCTTTTCGTTGATTTCAATGTCGAACACATCAATGCCCGCATAAATCTTGAAAAGCAAAGCCTTGCCTTCCATCACCGGTTTACCAGCGAGCGCACCAATGTCGCCGAGGCCAAGCACTGCCGTACCGTTACTGATCACAGCGACGAGGTTTCCCTTGCCCGTGTATTCATAAGCGAGGTTCTGGTCTTTTTCGATTTCAAGACACGGTGAAGCCACGCCCGGCGTGTATGCAAGGCCCAAGTCCGTCTGCGTGCTGTGCGGCTTGGTGGGCACGATTTCGATCTTGCCCGGCTTGCCCATGGAATGGTATTGGAGAGCCATTTCCTTTAAGTCTTTTCCCATTTCGTTCTCCTGTGAGTCATAACTTTTTTCAAAACGCAAATTTAGAAAAATTTACATAACAATAAAAGGGTGTTTTTTGACGTAAAAAAGCCTGTTTAGTCTATTTATTACTATCGTTGTAGCTTGAAAATCAAATCAAAGAATTAAAAAACGCGAAGTAAGCGAAAAATAAAGGTAGCGCACCAAAAATATATATAATTGGCGCACTAGATTTACAAAAAATGAAACAGACGATTGAACAAACAGTACTCGAAAACGGAATCACCATTTTAACCGATTACATGCCGCACGCCTACTCCGCAGCCGTGGGCGTCTGGATTCCGCGAGGGAGCCGCCACGAAGCCAAAGACGAATTCGGGCTCAGCCATTTTTACGAGCATCTCGTTTTTAAAGGAACAGAAAACCGCACCGCACTCGAAATCGCGCACGCCATCGAAGACCGCGGTGGGAATCTCGAAGCGTACACCACACGCCAAGAAACGGGCTTTTACGCGCAAGTCGAAAGCGGCGACGTGCCGCTCGCTATAGACGTCATCTCGGACATGCTCATGCATCCGCGCTTCGACAAAAAAGAAATGGAAAAAGAGCGCCATGTCATCATCGAGGAAGTCCATAGTTACGACGACATTCCCGAGGAACTCGTAGGCGACATTTTCAACGCCATCCATTTCAAGGGTTGTGGCATCGCACATTCCATCACCGGAAACGTGAAGCAGGTGCAATCACTCACGCGCAAGCAAATGCTCAAGTACGGGCACCAAGTCACCGACGAAATTCCGCTATACGTTTTTGCATCAGGCAAAGTGAACCACAATGAGCTAGTAGAACTTTGTGCACAAAAATTCGAACAAAAAAAGATTAACGGTTTTACGCCCGACGATATTTACACTTCCAAAAGCAGGGTAAAAATCGTACAGAAAAGCGACATCACGCAATCGAACCTTTTCTGGGGACTTAGCTTTGACCGTTCCCTCATGAGCGACCGTGACCGCTGCGCATTTTCAATTTTCAACGTGGCGATGGGAGCCGGCATGGCAAGCAGGCTCTTCCAGAAAATCCGCGAAGACAAAGGCCTCGCCTACTCCGTCTATTCCACAGCCGACCTTTACAAAGACTGCGTGGACTGGGGTGTCGCCCTTGCAACCGAACCGCACCAGCTCAAGACCGCCCTTGCGCTCTCCGTCGCCGAAGTCAAGAAATTCCTGCGCCACGGGTTCATCAAAGACGAGTTCGAACGCACCAAGACGAACATCCTCGGCGGGCTCCACCTCGGCGCCGACAGCCCCGAAAAGCGTATCATCCGCATGGCAGAGCAAACGCTCCACCTTGGAGAATTCCACACGATGGACGATGTCGAAAAGAAAATCCACGCCATCACCGAAGACGAAGTCCTCGCCACCATCAACCGTCTTTTCAGCACAGCGAAATACTCCATCGCCGTTGTCGAACCCAAGAGCAAAAAGAAGACCGTGTTGGACGTGGATTTGTTTTAGGGGGTAGTGGTTAGGACAAAAGATGCCACCACGCAACCTTGTACGTCATTGCGAGCCGATATGTTTACGTTATCGCTAGCCAACGCGTTCACGTCATTGCGAGGAGGGTTCCGACGAAGCAATCTATGCATTCGTCGTTCATTCGCACAAAAAAGCGCCCCGCCTTTTCGGGCGGAGCGCAATTTCTCGCGTTTTTTGCTTAGTCAGGACTTAAGCAGCCTTCACGATTTCGACGACCTTAGCAAAAGCTGCCGGATCGGCGACGGCCAAGTCAGCGAGAACCTTGCGGTTCATGTTGATGTTAGCCTTGGAAAGCTTGTAAATGAACTGGCTATAGCTGATGCCGAATTCACGAACAGCAGCGTTCAAGCGAGTGATCCACAGAGAGCGGAAATCACCCTTCTTGTCGCGGCGGTGTGCATAGGCATACTGACCAGCGTGGGCAACGGCGTCAATAGCAAGGCGAAGGTTCGACTTGCGGCGGCCATAGTAACCCTTGGCGGCCTTGAGGATTTTTTTGCGGCGTTCGCGGGAAGGAACTCTAGTTTTTGCGCGTGGCATTCTTACTCTCCTTATGCTACTACAAGCAGACGCTTGACGTGATAGGTATCGACTTTCTTAACGAGAGCGCCCTTACGAAGGTTACGCTTACGCTTAGTGTTCATCTTAGCTTGAATGTGGCGCATACCAGCGCGCTTGAACTTGACATGGCCGGAACCAGTCACGCGGAAGCGCTTCTTAGCACCGCTGTGAGTTTTCATTTTAGGCATTTTTACCTCGTAGGTTTAAAGTTAAGCCTCACCTGCTGCCTTTGGCTCGGTTACGGGCTTCGGTGCCTGGTCTTGTTTCTTACCGGCACCACGTTTCGGACCGTAGATAGAAAGCATCGTGTTGCCTTCCACCCGCGAATCCATTTCCAAATCGCCAAACGGGGCCAAGTCTTCCTTGGCGCGTTCCATCAGGCGCTTGCCGTAGTCCATGTGCGCCATTTCGCGTCCACGGAACTGCATGATAAGTTTCACCTTCATACCGTCCTGCAAGAACTCGCCAGCCTGCTTGATACGGTACTGGTAGTCGTTCTCGGCAGTCTTCGGGTGCATCTTGATTTCCTTGAGCTTCACCACGTGCTGCTTAGCCTTAGCAGCCTTAGCCTTCTTCAGTTGTTCGAACTTGTACTTGCCGTAGTTGATGATGCGGCAGACAGGCGGCTTAGCGTTCGGGGAGACTTCCACAAGGTCCAGTCCGGCGTCTTTCGCCATCTGCAATGCCTTGCTCGTCTCGATGATGATAGCTTCGCCATCTTCTTTCACGAGACGGATCGGAGAGATATGGATATCTTCGTTGGTACGGGTCCCATCGCTGGGACGGTTGGGCATGCGACGATCGCGCGGATTAGGGAACAAGTATGCTACCTCTGATATGATTGTTTTGTTTATGCGAGCGTAAATTTAGAATTTTTTTCATATTTTTCCAACAACTTTTTTTATAACCCCTTTAAAAACTGCAATATTTTTGTATAATTGTCATGCTCGCGGCGGTAGCTCAATGGTAGAGCCTTAGCCTTCCAAGCTAATGGTTGCCGGTTCGATCCCGGTCCGCCGCTCTTAGACCTCTCTTTCGAGAGGTCTTTTTTTGTTCCAACCTCCCTTTCGGGAGGCCTTTCTTATTTCCACGTGATCTTCAACTTGCGTTTAGCGTTCGCACAATCGGTCAAATACGAATCCATCAGCACCTGATACGGAATGCCAAGTTCTTCGGCCATATTCTTGAAATAGTCGATCGTTTCAACGTTCAGCCTTATTGTAATTTGTTTCTTAAGAACTTTGGCATACGGGTTCTTCACCGCCTTCATTTTTGAAAAATCATATTCTTTCTTCATAAGCAATCTCCTTTTCTCGCGTTCCAATAATATTGAAATTCCTTTTTCGTTGCTTTCCGGGCACTGATTATACGATTCACCAACACATCGGGATTCAAGCCATTCCATTCAGTAAAGATGACAACTAGTGTTCTTAAACAAGACGACAACCCAATAAGAATAGACCTATCTTCCTGAGCTGAATGCTCCACATCAAAGAACACCCTCGCATATTCATCTTCAAAGCAAGTTTTAGCCTCCTCAAACGAAACATCATGCTTCTTTTGATTAATCGCATTTTTCTTTTCATCCCACGCGAATTCTATTTGCATATAGTACTCCGCGCTATAATTATAATATAATTATTAAATTTTAAATAAGCAACTTTAGCTTTATCACAAGCACAAACTTTAATCATTAGAAAGTTCCCTTTTTACGGACCGCGCCGTAACGCAGCAGAGAACACACTTCTCCACCACTTTATATACACGCTTTTTCGTGCTATTTGGCCCGCTATTTTTTTGTAAAATTTTTCACAGAAAAAAAAACTCCAGCTTCACGAGCCAGAGTTTTTTTTTCAATTCAACAGTATCCTTAGCAAGTCACTTTTTCAAATTTCAATTATTCATCATCCTTGACGCAACGGACAAAAGCACTCTGATACTTCAACCATCTACCAATGTACACACTTTTGCTATAGTAATTCAATTCCATAGAATAAGCAAACTCTTCTGACGGAATGGGATACCTACGGTCATAAGCCGTAACCTCACAGGAATCCGAGCTCCAAAAAATAGCAGATTCCGTACTATTCAAGTTTTTTCTCAAATCAAGCACGGAATCAACATTCGAAGCCCCGCCCACAGCATCCATCAACGTTTCAAACTCTCTTACCGAAGGAAGATGCCAACCGGAAGGGCAAGAATTCAGAGCAGAAGACCAACCATAGAAACCGTCATCGCGTTCATAAGTGAGATTTTCAGCCATCCACCATTGACTTCCAATTTCTACGGTTTTATACGTTTTTCCGTCGCGATCATCCGTCAAAGATACATATGGGATCGATGAAGAAACAGATGAGCACACCTTCGTCGTTCTGTCATTACCACCGCCGTCCTTACAGGTAGCCTTTGCCGCACTGTATGCCATTTCCACACCGGCATCAGATTCCATATTGTACATGAAATAAGTCTTGGAGTTAACAGAACCATCCCCATTTTTGATGGTCAGAATCAGATCCCGGCCATCGGCCTTGTAAGTGTATTCAACATCTTTGCCAAACGCATCCTTGCGCACAAAGTGCCAGGTATTAATATTTTGCAAGACCATTGCATCGCAAGCAGGCAGAAGAACACAAGTCCGACCGGCCTCCACCGTTTCTTGCGACGGTGAAAAATCATCCACCTGCGAAGCAGAATTACCGTCATCACAAGCGATAAAAACCATTGTCGAGAAGATTGCGGATAAAACAAGCAAACGAGTATAATTCATAAAGTCACTCCAACTCAAAACTTTTGTCAACAAATGTACAAAATAGCGAAGTGCCAGAAAAGTATTTCAAGATTTTTAGTCATTAGTCATTGGTTCATACAATCACCAACTACAAGACATTACTGTATCCTATTACAAACGTAGATACAGGAAATAATAGTTTCCCTCCCTTCGGTCGAGAATGACGAGATCAGACCAAAAACAACAAACCACAGTATACAGCCATTTAGCATAAAAATAGACTTTAAACTTTCCGGGAACTTTTTAAATTTGGAATTGAAAAGAAAGGGTTAATATGTTTTTTGAACAAGCCATCGCTCACAACCTCCCGAATTACACGAAGGAATCCGATTCCGCTTACGGCGAGACTCTTGCCCCGCTCGACTACAAAGACGAGCTCAAGGTCAAGAACGCCGCTATCCGCGAATTCTGGGAAGTGAACCGCCTTGCCCGTGGCCCGCAGCCGATTGTGGCTAGCCCGATGCCACGCAATTACCGCACCACGTCCAAGCGCCAAGTCGAAATGAAGCCGGGCGATTTGCGTTTTAACGAATACGATAGCATCTTGGAGCCCGAAGAACACAACGCCATTTACCGTTTGCTGTTCGACAAGCTCATCACGCCGGCGTACAAGCCGCTCGCCTACGCGCTCAACTGGATTATCATCCGTGGCACGTACAAGTATCGCGTCGTGATTTTCAACGTGAAAAAGCTGGACGCAAGTATCGTCCGCAAGCTGAAGCAAATTGCTGAAGTTTTGCAGCAGAGCCCGTACCACGTGACGGCAGCACACACTTACGTCGATACCACGGAATCGAACTACTATCTCGAAGCGAAGCGCCCGACGGACACGCTCAATTTCAAGCAGCTTTACGGTCCGCGTGAACTTTCGCTCGACCTCGGCCATTTTAGGCTCAAGTACCCGGTGACGGGATTCAGCCAGATCAACGAAAGCCAAATCCACAACCTCATCAAGTCCGCAAGCCGCCTTCTCGGTCTCGAAAAGGGCGACCATTTCTTGGACCTTTATTGTGGTTACGGTTTGTTCAGCTTTGCGCTCGGCGAAGCCGCCAAATCCGTGCTCGGCGTAGAATGGGAAGGCCCGTCCATCGATTGTGCCAAGGCTTCCGCAAGATTCTTGAAGAAGAACTACAAGTTCATCGCAGGTAAGATCGACGAAACATTTGTGCAAATGCGACTCCCGCGGCCAATCCCAGGCGAACCGGAACGCATCCTTTTGGACCCGCCGCGCAAGGGAACCGAACCAGGTGTCATCCGCGCTCTCGCCATGCGCAAGCCAGTCCGTGTTTTGCACATTTTCTGCGGTACCGACGAAATTCCGGATGCACTTGCTGAATGGGAACGTTTTGGCTACCGCGTCAAGGAAGTGTTGCCACTCGACCTGTTCCCGGGTACGCCTCACCTCGAAACGCTCGTGGCACTTGAGAGAAAGTGACACTCTGTGTCATCCTCGAAGCGAAGCGTAGGGGATCCATAATTTCTCGATAGTCACTTGTCAAAGAATCTAGTTAATCAAGCGTTTTCAAGAAGGCGTCAAGCCTTGCAGTGAACTGAGCCGCCCCAAGATAGCTCAAGTGATTGGGATTATAGGCCATCGCGTCGGTATAGTCGTGATGGCCATCTTTGTATTCATCGATTTCCATTGGAATAATTACGCCTCAAAAACGCTTCCATAATTATCCACGAAAGATTCTATCTTTTAAGGGGGGTATATTAAATATGGCAACATCAAACGAAAAACCGGCACTTTGGACAAGAAATTTTACGACATGCGCCGCAGCAAATTTCTTGCTTTTCTTTAGTTTTTACCAATTATTACCGATTCTCCCGCTGTACATCATCGAAAAGTTCCAAACCGACAACGCCACCGCGGGCATCATCATTTCGCTTTACACGATTGGCGCACTCGCTTGCAGGCCTTTCGCCGGATTTCTCGTGGATACATTCAGCCGTAAGCCGTTATACTTTTGGACATTTTTTGCATTCACGTTGTGCTTTCTCGGCTACAAGACTGTAGGACTTTTACCCATTCTCGCTGTAGTACGTTTTGCACACGGGCTTTTCTTTGGTATTTCTACAACAGCAAGCAATACCGTTGCCATTGACGCACTGCCCGCTAGTCGCCGAGGCGAAGGCATCGGGTACTTCGGGATTAGCGTGAATTTAGCCTTCGCCACCGGTCCCATGACCGGCATGTTTCTTTACGAAGCATTCGGCGACGGAATCGTTTTCGCAATTTCTACCGCTCTTTGCATTATCGGGCTTGTGCTTGTGCAAACACTCAAAGTGAAGCCCCGCGAAAAAAAACAATGCGCACCGCTTTCGCTTGACCGATTTTTCCTTACCCGCGCGGTTCCGCAATTTGCAAACTTCATTTTCGTTGGATTCGCCTACGGGCCCGTCACAAACTACATCGCCATTTACGCAAACGAGCTAGGCATCAGCGGCACAGGATGGTTTTATGCGCTTATTGCTACAGGGCTCATCATGAACCGCATCATGACCGGACGACTCATCGATCGCGGCTATTTGATCCACCTTGTCGGCATAGGCATGACGCTGAACGTTATCGCCTACTTCATCCTTGCCTTTAGCCACGGTCCCATAACATTTTTCTTGTCCGCATTCCTTATCGGTACAAGCCTCGGGCTCATCTTCCCTGGTTATCAGACCATGTGCGTAAATCTCGCCCGCCACGACCAACGCGGTACCGCAAACAGCACGTACCTTAGCGGCTGGGACATCGGCATTGGAGCCGGAATTCTCGTGGGAGGCGCCATGGCAAACCACTTCGGCATGCACCAGCAAGTGTTTTTCACCTGCGGCATCGCTCTCGTCATTGCCGACATCATGTACCTCGCGTACACGGCAAAGCACTACTTAAAGAATAAACTTGAGGGGTGATTTTTAGAACTTAGAACTTAGTTATTTGCAGTCATTCTAAGTTCTAAGAGCGTAGCGAGCTAAACTCTGCCAACTGCACCGAAGGTGCTACGCCAGGCGTTTGTCTTCGTACATCTTTTTATCGGCGTTGACCATGCTTTCCTTAAAGCTATCGGGGCGCCCATCCCATCGGGCAAAACCCATGCTAGCCTCAATCGTGTACGAACGGGAACCATTCTCTTTTTCCACTTCTTCTTGCAGACAATCCTTAATCTTTTTCACAACTTCATCCGGAACATCCGTTTGAGCGATCATCAAAAATTCATCGCCACCATAGCGGCAAAGGAACATCGAATAACTCAACTGTTCGCATGCTTTCTTTAACGCCTGCGAAACAAGAACTAGCGCACGGTCGCCTTCGGCATGGCCATAAGTATCGTTAATCTGCTTAAAGTGGTCCACATCCACCATAATCACAAAGGAATCTTTTTCCTCGCGCTGCTGGAGCAAAAAATCATGCAAGCGATTGCGGTTGTTGAGCATTGTCAACGAGTCCGTCGATATCAACTGGTTCTGCAAATGCAGGTAGACAAACAAAATAATGAATGTACACCAGAAGCAGAACAACGGCGTAGTCAAGGCAAAGAACACTTGCGCGCCACCAGCAATCAAAACGCCCGGCGTGTAAGAAGCCACAATCAAATAAGTCCGAAAATTTGGCTGATTCTGCACCTCTCGTGCACGGATAACTCCGCGAATAGTCGCCGTTATCCAATAAAGCATCGGCATAATGGCCAAAAGCATATAATAAAGGTCACATGGTTCCAGTTTATCATTCAACCAAAAATCTGGAGCCACAATAAACGAGACAAGCAAAATAAGAGCCTGTGCAATAATTGGGATTAGCAATTTTACTTGGAGGTGTTCAATTTGTTTGCGAGTCATATCCGGCCGCGTACTGATTTCGGCAAACAAGAAACAACTATACGCAACCACCGGCAATATAACGACATTACTGTAATTTACCAACAAAACACTAAACGTATTTTTCGGCAAAACACCATCGTTCACAAACGCCCACATGGAATCGCTAATAAAATAGATAATATGCCAAAGTATCAATTTTTGGAAAAGAGGGTATTTCAGTAACGGAGTCGGGAGTTTTTTGATGCTATAAAACAAGAGCATCAATACACTGACGCACCCAAAATTGACTTCCGTATAAAAACCAAAAATACTCATAACTAGTAAAATACTCTTTTTCCTCAAAAGTGTTCAAAAATTCGCTATTTATTCTACAATAATAAGAATTTGGTCACAACTCCGCACCGCACGTCCTAAACGTTGCATATACAATCAAAACAAATCAAAATTTAATTTAAAACACCAAAATTTTTCTATTTTACATAATTTTTGTTGCATAAAGATATTGCTTTTTCGCAAAATTCAGCTTATATTTAGTTAAAATGAAAGCTATTATTGAATACTCCGACTTTCGCAAATACATGCGCGATTTCTACGAAGAACGCAAACTTCGCCATGTTTTTTCGTGGAGAGAATTTTCCAAAGCCGCCGGTTTTACATCGTCATCATACATGAAAGTCGTCTGCGACGGGAAAAGCAAATTGAGTCGAATCGGCGTCGAACGCACCGGTCAAGCCATGGGACTTGTCGGTTTCGAAATGGACTACTTCAGGGCAATGGTCAACTTCGGGCAAGAAACCGATGAAGCCAAAAAGAAAGCCGCCTACGAAGAAATGCTTTCCATTGCAAAGATTCACAAAGTCAGAGTCATCGAAGGTGAACTTTTCAAGTTCTACGAAACTTGGAAAAATCCTGTTTTGAGGGAGCTAGCCCCGTTAATGCCGGGAGCAACTCCAGGCGAAATCGCCAAAAAATGCTACATGGACATTTCCGCCAACGATGTCAAAGAAGCCCTCGATTTCTTGACAAAAGCGGGATTCATCAAAAAGACCAGCGAGAACACGTTCGTTCAAACGGAAACTTCCATCAAGGGGTCACCCGAAGCGACCAAGCTAGCCATCCGCGATATGCACCGCGAAATGGCGAAAATTGCAGCAAGCTCGCTCGACCTCGCCAAAACAGAAAGGAACTTCAGCGGAGTCACCATGGGCATTTCCAAGGACTCTTATGAACAGATCGTAAAGGAACTTGACGAATGCCGCCGAAAAATCATAAGCATTGCTGCCGGGGACAAAAACATCGACCAAGTTTATAGATTAAATTTACAGTTATTCCCTCTCACGCGGAAAGTCAAGGAGAATGGCAATGATTAATCTATTCAAAAAAATTTCGACCATAGGTACAACCGCTATCGCGGTATTTTGCTCATTTGCCTGCTCCGACAAAGTTGCCGGAACCGCCGAAGAACCAAACCAGTTCGCCTACGGGAATTCCTCTTCGTCCGAAGAAATCGATGCACCAAACGACAACCCATCACCCTCAAGTAGTTCAGGATTCCCAGTTCCAATCACCCAAAGTTCCTCATCAACAAAAGAAGGCAATGGAACATTAGATCCTATTCCAATAACATTCTCCTCAAGTAGCGCCTTGGACTCAGCAAATGGAAGAGGTGGATTAGGGCATGATGGTCAAACCGGCACATGCACCTCTGCCGATGGACAAACCAATCTTTGCAATGAAACCGAAACATCAAAGCGTTCTCTCGAAGACTATCTCAAAATGTACGGCGTAACGGAGGCTGTATTCGACACAAGCGTACTTGCATACAACAAGACTTTTATTTCTAGTCGAGATACCGCCGAAAACGCCAATATCGCAGAACTCAGAACTCTCGGGCTACACAAAATCACTAACGAAAACGCCGTTGGCCTAACCCATCTTTTCTACGAAACGACCTGGTTCATGGGCGGAAAAGTTTACGGAAAAGACGGTTCAGTTTCATTCCAAACTGACGGTTGTCCGCTTTACATATTGAACATCGTCGATACATCGCCTGCTATACACGTGCTCACCAGCATTACAAAAGACACGATTACCATCGCGGACTTTTACGACAACTGCGATTACGAGCGTCGTCCATTTGACATGCATGTAGGATACCTGTTCGAATACTGCGGCGAGCTTTCCGAAAGCCCCAACATTGAAAGGACATTCACGCTCAAAGAATCCATGAAATGCGGTTCAGTCGAGTACGATGAATTCATCAATAAAAAGCCGACAATCCGGCAATGATCAGTCGCTAAAGTAACCGCGGAGATTGTAAATCAAGTTAACCGAAATTCGGCCTGCTTCGGAAAAGGACTCGTTCAAAGTCCAGTCGTAGCGCAACATCAAGGATAGCCAATGAGCCTTGGAATCAGATGCAACTAAGTTGTATCCGATATCACCACCCATATACCAACCTTCATACGTCCTATCATGGCCCCAGCCCCAGACAACATCCACAAAGACACCCTTTTTCTGCGAGAATCTGTGTATAGATTCAAACGACCACCGAGACTGCGTTTTGCCCATCGTCCCCGCATAATCTAGGCCCACAAGCCAAGAGTGATAATCAGAAAAGCCCCACACAAGATCGAAGCGGAAATTCGGATACCACTTGTCGTAAAGATCCTTGCTGCCTGCAGCTACTTCCAATCCACCATAATCCGAAAGATAACACAAAATATCAAATGTAAGACCGATAAAAAAGCCAGCGACAGAGTTCGCTTCTCTTGTTGCACGGCACCTCGCTTCGTGGGTATCGGCGTAATTCACCACTTCGGTATTTGAATCTATGGGCTCCACACCCATTTCCATAACCTTGCTCGTCACCATATAAACCATGGATCGCAAATTTTCGTCAGACGAGAACTTTTTATGAGCCGCCTTGATAACCTTGGAGCCCTCCATGCGAATCATCCCCAGCCAATAAGCATCTTTCAACTTCACTAGGAACATTTTAAGATTCACCTTACCGTAATCATCGGAAAGTCTATATCCAAGTTGTTCAATTGCTAATTCCGCTCTTTGGGAGGCAATACTTGCGACATGGTCATCTATATCGACAAACACGGGATTCAAAAAAATTACTTCGGACGGATTTTCGCTTTTATAAATTTTGGAGGCGTATCCAAAAGATTTCGTAAGCATCGTTTCCACAGCATCGTCGACATCATCCACTTCCGCCACTGTAACAGAATCAGTTTCGATTTGACCATCCGGCAAAAACTTTTTCATCCGAATAAAATGCATTACAGGCCCAGATGACGAAAAAGAAACACCTACATTTTGAATATCCAAACGAGGAACATACCCCAATTCCGCCAAATAGACCGAAGCCATCGCCTTGAGCTTTTTCGCCGAAAGGTCGCGCAGACCGCGGCTATCGCCTTCAATCACCTGAACTTCCGTCGCACATGCATACGCGACGAAGAGTATAAGCAAAGTAAAAATACGAGAAAAAAAAGACATGGGGCAAATGTAGAAAAAGAGATTGGAGAAGACGCTCACTTCGTTTCGCTTGCTCATCATCTTCCCTCTCTCAATACAAAAGAAGCTTTCTCTCTCAATACGAGAGAGACTTTTTCCTCTCTCAAGGAGAGAGACTTTCCCTCTCTCAATACGAGAGAGAGTTTTTTCCTCTCTCAAGGAGAGAGAGTTTTTTCCCTCTCTCAATACGAGAGAGAGTTTTTTCCTCTCTCAAGGAGAGAGAGTTTTTTCCCTCTCTCAATACGAGAGAGGGATTAGACTGCAAGCTCACTTCGTTTCGCTTGCAGCCCTTCGGGTTGCGGCTACGCCGCAATCTCAAACTCGCCTGTGTTCGCTTCGCTCTCGGCGAGTTTGTCGAACCCTCTGCGAGGGTTCTCATCCACCCATTATTACACTTGAAACAAAAAGCGAAGCCTTACGGCTTCGCTTTTTGTTTCAAAGGAGAGAGAGGGATTCGAACCCTCGGTCCTGTGACAGACTCCGGATTTCGAGACCGGCCCATTCGACCACTCTGGCATCTCTCCGAGGTTTGCATAATATAGTATAATTCATTCAAACTGTCTATGTATAACTAATATTTCCAATAATCTTTTACCTCTTCTGTATTTTATCCCTTTTATACTTGCTACAAAACCTCCTTTTTTAGCATGTCGCCCCCAATTTTTTACCATATCGGTAACAAACGAACTATTCTTTTTCTTATTTCATCACGATACCTTTCAAAAACCTTTGATTTCAAATCTTTATTTTCTACATTTGGCGCACATTTCTAGGGGACCCAACAGACTTCAGGTTTATAAGTGCGAGTGCACTTCGGGGCTTATTGAATGCTCGGTAAGAGCTATGTGATGACGCGGCAAACGCCGCAGATGAAGTTTACGGATCCCGAAGGCGACTTATGGCAGAATATATTTCTAGCAATACGGAAGATCTGTACCCAGACAACAATTCCAACATGAAACTCGAAGCCGATGCGTTCCTGAACGCCATTGCAGGCGGCGCAGACGAAGACCAAGCTGACGAAGCGGCTTTCCTCGCGACAAATCCAGACGGAATCATCGTTGACGACAACGGCGAAGTTCTCAAGGCTGGTGCAGAATCCAAAATTTGCGAAGGCGAAAAGGTCGAATTTATCGACGATGACGATGAAGCGAGCGTTGCCGAAAAGGAGATGCCCGCTCATACTTCGACCAAGCTCAGCACAGAAGCCGGGCATGACACAACAGTGGCTGCAACTAGCTCAGCAAATTTAAATGAAGACTCTACAGACGAAGAAATCGGCGACGAATCCTTGGTAACATTCGATGATCTCGGTCTTTCTCCGGAAGTTCTCGAAGCGGTCAAGCTCGCCGGTTACGAAACACCCTCGCCCATCCAGGCCAAGGCCATTCCGGTTCTCTTGCAAGGCGTGAACCTCCTCGGTACTGCACAAACCGGTACTGGCAAGACGGCTGCATTCTCGCTCCCGCTCCTTTCGCGAATCAATTTCAACGGGCGCGAAACGTCCATGCTCGTACTCACGCCGACACGCGAACTTGCCATCCAAGTTTCCGATGCCATCCAGCAATACGCGGTCAAAATGTCGAACGTGACCGTTGTTCCGGTCTATGGTGGTCAAGACATATCCATCCAGCTGCGCGCCCTCAAGCGCAAGGCAAGTATCGTCGTTGCCACTCCGGGTCGCCTCATCGACCACATCAAGCGCGGTTCTATTTCGCTCGGAGCTGTCAAAGCCATTGTCCTCGACGAAGCTGACGAAATGCTCGACATGGGCTTTATGGAAGACGTGGAGACCATCCTCAAGGAAATCCCCGCCGACGCCCAGCGCGCCCTCTTTAGCGCCACCATGCCCGACAGCGTCAAGAAGATTATCGACCAGCACTTGGGCGAATACGAAGAAGCTCGCATCGAAGGCAAAACAACTACCGTCGAAAACATCCGCCAGCGTTTCTTGGCCGTGAAAAACGAACACAAAATCGAAGCGCTCGCCCGCGTTCTCGAAGGCGAAGAATTTGACGGCGTTTTGATTTTCGTGCGCACCAAGCAGAACACCACCGAAGTCGCAGAAAAGCTCGAAAGCCGCGGTTTCAATGTGGCCCCGCTCAACGGCGACCTCGCACAATCCATGCGCGAACGCACCATCAACCGTCTCAAGATGGGCAAGCTCGATATCGTCGTCGCAACAGACGTCGCCGCCCGCGGCATTGACGTAGACCGCATTTCGCTCGTGGTGAACTACGACATTCCTTACGACACCGAATCTTACGTGCACCGCATTGGCCGTACAGGCCGCGCAGGCCGTAGCGGAAATGCAATTCTCTTCGTGACACCGCGTGAACGTCGCATGCTCAAGATTATCGAGAAGGCAACCCGCCAGCCGATCGAAGCCATGGAAATGCCGACCTCAGAACAGATCAGCAAAAAACGCGTCGATGCATTCAAGGCTAAAGTGAAGAGTGTTGTGAGCTACGGTGAACTCGACCAGTTCAAGGAACTCGTACGCGCACTCGTTGCCGACGGTTCGATTAATTCGACAGGCTCATCAACCAGCTCACCGACCGACAACAGCAAGGTCACTGAGCATGCCGAAGTGACCGAAGAGAATGTTGCAATTCCGTTGACCGCCGAAGACATTGCCGCAGCCGTCATCAAGATGTACCAGAAAAAGCAGCCGCTCTTCCCGAACCTTCCGCCGCTCGAAGCCCCGAAGGAACGCCGCGAAAAAGTCCGCAGCGGCAGAGACTTCCTCGGCAATGGCGAAGATTTCGGCCTCAACAGCGAAGAACAAAAGCGCATGCGTAAGGAACGCAAGGAAGGCCTGAACGGCGTGGAAGAAGGATTCTTGCGCTATTACTTGGGCGTTGGCCGCATTGACCACGTCACCCCGCGCGACATTGTAGGTGCAATTGCCGGCGAAGCAAACATCAACAGCAGCAATATCGGCCGCATCAAGCTCTTCGACAAATTCAGCACCGTTGAATTGCCAGAAACGCTTCCGCAAGACGTTCTCGACATTTTGTCCGAAATGACCATTCGCGGGAACGACGCCCGCTTCCGCGTAATGACCGACGAACCGCCCGAGGGCCCCGCACCGGGAACAAGACCGCACGCGAGCCGCGAAGAACGCCGCAGCTTCCACAGAGACCGCAAGGGAGGCTTCCGCGACGAAGAACGCCGTGGCGGTTTCCGCAAAGACCGTGGAGAACGAGGCGAACGCAGCTTTGGCGACAAGCCTTTCGAAAACCGCAAAGCCCGCCGCGAACGCGAATTTGCCGACCGCAAACCGGGCAAATTCGAAGACAGGCCTTTCCGCAAAGATCACGACGAACGCAATTTCGGCGACAAGCCATTCCGCAAGACCCGCCGCTTCGGAAGACACTAAAATAAACTAAAACAAGTAAACGAACGGAATTCAGAACGAATACCGTTTTTTGTCTTTTGTAAAAAAATAATTTATTTATCATTTTTTTCTCTTCTATTATATATTCATATATAATCAAATAACATGTATTTTATACAAGGAGAAAACATGGCTACAAAAAAAACTAAAGAAGCAACTGTCGTTGACTTCAAAAGCTTCCAAAAAACAATTATAGGATATGTTTACGACGAAGAAACAAAAACGTATGAACGTTTAAAAAAATACCTAAAACAGCTTCAAGGCGATAAAGAATATCAAAATAGTCATTGGACAATAGGAGAACTAACTAAAGAAAGAGATAAAGAAGCGGGTATAAGAATAACCTCTGTAGTCACAGAAGCAATGTCGCTATTATTCAAGGAAAATCTTCCAGATTACTATAGCACGGCAAGAGACCTTTTTAGAGAAATTTCTCAAAGATACGCTCAACGAAGAGAACCCAAGCCTGGTGAAATTTATGAAGGTGATATAGTCAAATATTCACAACTATTATTAGAAAATAGTGTTAGGTATATCGCTAAAAAAACACTAGACAATAATTTAAGTATTCAAAAAAAAACAAAGGCAAATCTTCTTAATAAATTACAGGAACCAATTTCTGAAGAAAGTTGTGTAGCCATTTCAAACGCATTTATCAACTACATCGATACTATTGAAAAGGGACAATTAACTCTTGCAAAAGAAATTAGCAAAATCATGCCTGAAGGCATTGAACTCACCCCGATTAAAATCGAGAAAGTCGTCCCGCCTTATGTCGATGTCAAGATTCCAGTGCCGGAACCAAGAATTCCTCTTGATCCGAAAATTCCTATACCAGATCCGAGAATTCCGCTTGACCCGAAGATTCCTCTGCCAGATCCGAAGATTCCAATTCCAAGACCAGAAATCAAAATTCCTGGTCCATACTACAAGATTAAGGATCTCGAAATCAAGCTTGCCGAAGTGGAACGTATCCGCAAGTCTCTTCCCAAGAATGCCACCAAGGCCGAAAAAAAGGCTGCAGCAAATGCCGAACAGCAGATTAAGAACTTGCTGAAGGCTGCCAAGAGAGCAGAACCCAAAGCAGCCAAAAAAGCTGTTGCAAAAAAGGCAACCGTCAAAAAAACAGCAACGAAAAAAAAGTAAATGAGCATTACTCCGTTAAAAAACGGGTGTTTTAGCATTGTTACAACAGATGGGTGCACCGCAAGGTGTTCCCATTGTTTAATGAATTGCACCCCGCGCAAAAAGAACAAAGTACAATTTGAACAAATACAAAAATGCATTGATCAAATTGTGAAAAACTATAACACAAAACTCATTGTTTTTACAGGTGGCGAATCCACTTTACTCGGCGAAGACCTTATCCGCGCGATTCGTTATTGTACTCTTAATTTTTTAAGAACACGACTCGTCACGAATGCGCACTGGGCTACAAGTCTCGAAAGAGCCAAGCGCTACATCGAAAAATTCCGCAGCGTAGGCCTTTGCGAACTAGACATTAGTGTTGATGACTACCATGAACCATTTGTTCCATTGGAAAATATCCGCAATGTTTGGCAAGCGAGCAAAGGAGCCGGTTTCGATTCTGTTGTTCTAGCCAACAGCCACGGCAAGAATGACAAGATTACGCCTTCTTTTATCCAAGAGTTTCTAGGTGAAGAGATTCACGTTTCGACACCAAATTCAAGAGCTTATGGAAAAGAAGACGAAATAAAAACCCAAAATAAAACCATCTATCAAATTTATGAAAATACGCTCCAAAAAAGCGGTCGTGCAGAAACGCTCGACAAAAGTAAATTTGATGTCTTTGCCAACCGGGAAACTTTATCTTGCTGTTGTACCTGGGCCGTCAACGACCCTGTACTCTCGCCAATGGGGCATATATGGGCTTGCTGTGGCATTCCGTCAGACAACAATCCCATTCTAGATCTAGGAGATGCAAACAAGGAAAAAATTAAAACAATCTTTAACAGAGCTTCTAAAAACGTTTTCCTCAATGCAATTCATTATCTGGGTCCTTTATGGCTATGCAAATTTGTCGAAGAACATAGCAAAATCCGATTCAGCAAAGAGTTATGCGGAGTCTGTGAAATTTGCAGCGCTTTAACAAATAACAAAAAGGCAATTCAAGTTCTTCATGATAACGAAAAGGCCATAGCAGCCATAGTTCGTGCCAAAAAACTTGAAAAAAAAGAGAATTCTTAAATAAGAATTCCTAATAAAATTTCCCAAACTGTAGCCATACAATAAGGGCGACCCCAAAGGGCCGCCCTTTTCGTGTAACTAAAAGATCAACAACCAATAAAGAATAATGCAAAACTAGACAACAAAAGGAGAACGCCCCAGACCGTTTCCACAATCGGCCCCAATTTCTTGACTTCAATTTCTTTATTTTCCATGTTTCTATCCTCACAACCCGGGGCTTGCTAGTTCACCCGGCTACGTCCTATAATGTATAAATCCTATCATACTGAATAAACTACAAAAGACACTATTTCATGGACAAGTTATCAATGTAATAAATTGGAATATTTTAGAGATGCGCGGGGACGCGCGCGCCACCGGCACGTCAGTGCCGCCGCGACATCGCGCGGGCTGCACAGGATCGCGCCGGCGGCACAAAAAAAGAAAGGGCCCCCCGAGCGTTCCGCTCAGGGGGCTGCGAGCCATGGGCGGCCGGTACTGACCGGCCGTAATGGCGAGAGCGCAGCCGCCAGGCGGAGCGGTACGCATAAAAACGAAGAGGCCCCCTGCCGTCTTGGCAGGGGGCCTCGAGAATCCAGCGGCGACCTACTCTCCCGGACCCGAGGGCCAGGTACCATCGGCGATCTGAGGCTTAACTTCCGTGTTCGGGATGGGAACGGGTGTGACCCT
>NZ_CACZDK010000016.1 GCF_902779965.1 Fibrobacter succinogenes
GGCGATGAGGGCGCCGAGCGTTTCCGGAGAAACGTAGTCCATCATGATGGAGTTGGTCGGCTTGTTGCCTTCGAACACCTTGTGCGGGGCGAGGAATGCAATTTCTTCTTCGCTCTTGCCATCCTTGCGGAGTTCTTCCTGAGCCTGGGCGAGGGTCTTGCCGTTCATCAAAGCTTCCGGCTGTGCAAAGAAGTTGGAAAGGAGCTTCTGGTGATGGTCGCCGACCTTGTTGTGGCTGTTTGCCGGGGCGATGAAGTCGCAAGGAATCATCTTGGTGCCCTGGTGGATCAGCTGGTAGAAGGCGTGCTGGCCATTCGTACCCGGTTCGCCCCAGAGGATCGGACCCGTCTGGTAGTTCACGCGCTTGGAATCGCGGTCAACGGTCTTGCCGTTGGATTCCATGTCGGCCTGCTGGAAGTAGGCGGCGAGGCGGTGCAGGTACTGGTCGTACGGGAGCATGGCGTAGCTGGAAGCGCCGAAGAAGTTGTTGTACCACACGCCGATGAGGGCGAGGATAACAGGCAAGTTCTTGTCGACCGGAGCGGTCTTGAAATGCTGATCCATTTCGTAAGCGCCCTGGTGGAGCTTCATGTAGTTGTCGAAACCGATGCGGAGAGCAATGGAAAGACCGATGGCAGACCACAGGGAGTAACGGCCGCCCACCCAGTTCCAGAATTCGAACATGTTAGCAGTGTCGATACCGAAGGCAGAAACGGCTTCGGTGTTGGTGGAAAGTGCCACGAAGTGTTTGGCAATGGACTTTTCGTCGCCATTGAAAGCCTTGAGAACTGCAGCCTTAGCAGTTTCGGCGTTCGTCATGGTTTCAAGAGTGGTGAAGGTCTTGGAAGCAACGATGAAGAGCGTTTCTTCGATGTTCACCTTCTTGAGGGTTTCGGCCATGTGGGTGCCGTCGATGTTAGAAACAAAGTAGACTTCCGGAGAGTATTCGCCAGCAGCCGGCTTTTCTGCATACGGCTTGAGGGCTTCAGTCACCATCACCGGACCGAGGTCGGAACCGCCGATACCGATGTTCACAACGTACTTGATGGACTTGCCGGTGTGGCCCTTCCACTTGCCGGTACGCACGAGCTTCGTGAATTCTTCCATGTGCTTGAGCACGGCGCGAACTTCGGGCATCACGTCCTTGCCATCGACGCAAATCGGATCGTTACCCTTGTAGCGGAGTGCAGTGTGGAGCACGGCGCGCTTTTCGGTGGTGTTAATCTTTTCGCCAGCGAAGTACTTGGCGCGCATGTCTTCGAAGCCAGCAGACTTCAGGAGGTCCTGGAGCTTGGCCATGGTTTCGTCGGTGATGATATTCTTGGAGTAGTCGAGGAAGAGTCCGCAAGCTTCGACGCTGAACTTGTCAGCGCGAGTCGGGTCCTTTGCGAAGAGTTCCTTCATCTGCCAAGTCTTAGCGACTTCAGCATGGGCTTCGAGAGCCTTCCATTCCTTAGAATCAGTCAGTTTAGACATAGATTAATCCTTTCCGCACACGCGGGTTTTTGTTACGGCCTTTAATTTAGAAAAGTAGGAAGTAGGAAGTAGGAAGTAGGAAGGGTAAAGATTAAAAAATGTAGGATGTTTGCGGCTATTGATTATTGTCCAATTATCTGGAACTACTCAAGATTGTATATTAATCTTATTGCCGTGGGTGTTATGCGGCGAAGGAGTAATAAATGTCTAGATTAAAAGAAGCTATAGTGCTAGCAATTGCCATTCTCGGTCTTGGGGCGTTCCTCTATTGTGCCATGATGCATACGAAAGATCGTGAGCGAGTCGTGTCGGTCAAGGGCCTTTCTGAACGCGAGGTTAAGGCGGATTTTGTGATTTGGCCGATTGTATACAAAGAAGTTGGGAATGACCTTTCTGCGATTTATGATGCTGTGCAAGCCAAAAATGCGACGCTTGCGAAGTTTTTGCAAGGCAATGGAATCGAAAAATCTGAAATCAGTTGGTCTTCTCCGGAAATTGAAGATGTTCAGGGTGAACGTTATGGCGATAACAGACGTCCGTTCCGCTACATTGCAACCGTGGTAACAACTGTTGCTTCGAAGAATGTAGACCGCGTCCGTGAGATTATGGGCAAGCAGGGAGACCTTCTCAAGCAAGGCATTGCATTCTCTGGCGATGATTATCGTTACCGCAAAATTTATAGCTTTAACGCTTTGAACGAAATCAAGCCTGCGATGATTGACGAGGCGAACAAGAACGCTCGTGCTGCTGGTGAAAAATTTGCTTCGGATTCCGATAGTAAACTCGGAAAAATCAAGACGGCATCGCAGGGGCAATTCTCTATTAGCGATCGTGACGAAAATACGCCGTACATCAAGAATGTTCGCGTGGTTACGAGCGTTCAGTACTTCTTGGAAGACTAGAATCGCAAAAAATGTAATTTTGGGCTATGAAGCAGCCTATTCGAAATATTGCCATTTTGGCCCACGTTGATGCGGGCAAGACGACACTTTCTGAGAGAATCCTTTTTGCGGCGGGCGAGATTCACCGCCCTGGGCGCGTGGAAGATGGCTTAGCCACGATGGACTACATGCCTGAAGAAAAGGAACGCGGTATCACGATTGAAAGTGGCGTGGCGCATTTCGAGTGGAAAAATACTTGGTTCAATTTTATCGATACGCCGGGGCATGTCGACTTTGGTGCCGAGGTCGATATGGCGCTTACGGCTGTGGAAGGCGCTGTGCTTGTGGTGAGTGCTGCAAGCGGCGTCGAAACGCAGACGGTAGCTTCTTTCCGCAAGTTGCGTGAGTCCCGCGTGCGTACGATTTTGTTTGTAAACAAACTTGACAATCCCGATTATTCGCTGGACGAAACGCTCATCAACATTGAAGAAACGCTTGGCGTGCGTCCGGTGCTCATGTCTGTGCCGCAGTTTAAAAATGGCAAGATGTGCGCGATGCTTGATGTGCTGAGCCAGAGCCGCTTGGTGCATTCGGAGTCGGGTGCAGAAGTTCTCGATGACGGCTGGGAATCGGATGCGGGTGCGGCGGAAGAGCGTGCGCTTTTGAAAAAGTATTATGACGAGGCAGTGGAATTTGCAAGCAACTTTGACGATGAAATTTTATCGCTTGCGTTAGACAATAAGCCGGTTCCGCCGAAGATGCTTTTGCGCGGGCTCAAGGCTCTTGCGGCAAGTGATGAATATGTGATTTGCTA
Source organism: Fibrobacter succinogenes (assembly GCF_902779965.1). Taxonomy (NCBI): domain Bacteria; kingdom Pseudomonadati; phylum Fibrobacterota; class Fibrobacteria; order Fibrobacterales; family Fibrobacteraceae; genus Fibrobacter; species Fibrobacter succinogenes. Next base: position 3,172 of record NZ_CACZDK010000016.1, read on the forward strand.
TGCGGGCTCTGCGCTCGAAGGATTTGGCATTCGTAGCCTTGTGACGGCACTTTCGTTCTTTTTGCCGGAAGTCCCGATGTTTGACGAAAATGAATTAGGACAGGTGGTGCGCCTGAGGCATTTCCGTGGTGTGGGCGAGATTTCGCTGTTCCGCAGTCACGTGGATTTGTTGCGTCGCGATTGGCCGGCGGGTTTTGAATTTTCAAGGCTCAAGGCGAATATGCTTTTGCCTGTGGATGAAATCCGTGCAGGCGATATTTATGCGATGGTCTCGCCGTTTGAAACGGAACTCGGACAGGTGATTTATTTAGACGAGAGAGGCGAGAGTGCGGGGCGAGATGCGGCGGGAACGTCATTGCGAGCCGAAGGCGAAGCAATCTCTAACGCTGTTGGAAGTGCCGCGCCGAATGGGAATGCCGCGCCGTCGATCAGCGAAAATTATTTGCCACTTTTGCAGACGCGTGTGGAATGCGTACGGACGGAAGATTATGCCCATGTGGAACGCAGCCTCTCGGTGCTTGCACGAATGGATCCGAGTTTCCGTGTGCAAAAGGACGATGGCGGATTTTGGTATTTGCATACCGTGGGCGAGGTGCAGCTCGATGTTTTGCTTGCCCGCCTCAAGCGTGAATTTGGTTGCGAAGTGCGTGCCGGGAGCCCCGAAGTTCGTTGGCAAGAACGCTTGTGCCGTGCTGTAGGACCTGCTGAAAATACGTTCCAGATTGGGCCGCATAAAATGTCCATCAGCATTTCGGCATCTCCGCTAGAGGGTGATGCTCACGATATTCGTTTGTCTGCGGAGTTCATGGAAAGTGCTCCGCGTGAAATTTTGGCAGGTGTGCGCTCGGCGCTTTTGGAATCGACTGAAGTTGGCGTGCTCGGCAAGGGCCCGCTTGTGGGCGTGCGTTTTGAAGTCCATCGCTTTGAATGGACGGAAGGGGCGCTTCCGCCGATGATCAAGAAGTGCTGTGCGGATGCGGTGGCGAAGCTCGTGAAACCTGCGGACGTTCAGTTGTATGAACCTGTGATGGAACTTTCGCTCGAATGCCCGGTGAATTTCGCAGGCCTTGTGACGGGCGATATCCAAGCACGTGAAGGCAAGGTGAAAGAAATCGAAGGCGATGGCAAAACGCACTTCTTGAAAGCCGATGTACCTCTGCGAAAGATTTTCGGATATGCTACGGGTGTTCGCAGCATCAGCAAGGGCACCGCGCTTTATAGCATGAAACTGCTCGGGTATAGAGCGGCAACGGTTTAGTTGCCTTTCAAAGTGTTGGGGGATTGATGGCGGTTGTGAAATTTTTTCTGCTCTTGATAATCAGCTTTTTTTGTGCGACGTCTTGCTTTGCACTTAGCGCACCTATTGATGTTGGCGTGCCTTTTAATGGAGCTACGAAAGATACAATCTATTTTGACGATGTGTATTTTGGCGGTCCTTATAGAGGCGAGTACATTGTTGTTGAAAAAGGGTGTGCCACTTGGTTTTATGAAGAAAAATCGGATGCTATTTCGAAGACGTCTCTGCCAAGCCAGTTGTATGCCGATGTCTTTGGCACAGAACCTTTGCCTGATAGTACGAAAACTTATGAACAATGGCAAAAGAATTGCGAACAAATTGCAGATAGCACAGAGCGAAGTTATCCCAATTTAAAAAGGGCGCTAATCTTGTTAGGAATAGGGGGGCTTGGGCGGATTCCTGACATTTTATCCTTATGAAGGGGACGTGACTAGGGGCATTGGGATGAGTTTTGGCGTAAGCTTTCTTGTGAGTGGATTGTATTTTCTAGGGAAATCTATTGTTAGTGCAATTCGTGGTGATGTACAAAAAGATGCACGAATGCAACGCGGTTTGGCGGAAGAATATGGAAAACAAAAACGCCGTTGGGAATTGAAAATAAATCCCTTAATTGATCCGCAAAATTCAGGTGGCGGCTTGTTGATGCAACTGATGTTTTAAAGTAATTATGTAGAAGTTTATTGCAAAAAAAGAGATTCCGCCCCAGAACAAGTCCGGGGTGACAAGTTTAACTGGAGGCTTTGCCTCTCAGGATGATGGCTGGATACTTATGCTCACAACCTCAGAGGGCGAAGCCCGACCCCATACCCCAAGCCTACTTTACATTCTTGCGGCTTTCGCGCGGCGGCGGAAGTGTTCGATGAGCGGGGCGACGGTTTCCTTGAAGTCGTCGTGAGTCTCGATGCGAACAAAGTCAATCGACATGCGCTGGAAGAGTTCCTTGGTCGCTTTGCCTTGACGTTTGGCTTCGCGGGCGAATGCTTCGCGGAAGGCGGCATCTCCGGTGTCGATCAAAAGCGTCTCGCCGGTTTCGGGGTCTTCGAGTTCTACGAGGCCTGCGGACGGAAGTTCCATTTCGCGCGGATCAACGACGGACACGGCGAGAACGTCGTGGCGCTTGCGGAGAATCTTGAAAGCGTTTTCGAAACCTTCATCCAAGAAGTCACTCATCACGACGACTACGGCGCGGCGGTTCAGAATCTTGCCGGCATATTCTAGGGCAACCTGTGTGTTGGTGCCGTGGTGCTGCGGCTTGAAGTAGAGAATTTCGCGGATGAGGCGCAACACGTGCTTGCGGCCTTTCTCGGGCGGGATGAAAAGTTCGACTTGGTCGGTGTAAATGAGGAGGCCGACCTTGTCGTTGTTCTTGATGGCGGCGAATGCGAGGAGAGCCGTGAGCGTTGCCATGACTTCGCCTTTCATTTGCTTGCCAGAACCAAATTCGGAACTGCTTGAAGCGTCGACCATGAGGAGCATGGTCATTTCGCGTTCTTCGATGAACTTTTTGACGTAAGGCGTGCCGGTTCGGGCGGTCACGTTCCAGTCAATCGTACGCACGTCATCGCCGGGCATGTATTCACGGACTTCGCTGAATTCCATACCGTTGCCTTTGAAGGAGCTATGGTATGCTCCGGTCATCACGGTGTCGAGCGTGCCGCGTACGGAAAGTTCAATGCGGCTTACGGTCTTTAAAACTTCTTTATCGAGTAATTCTTTATCGGCCATCGTAATTCTTCTTTTTTACGCTAAAGAATATACAAATATTGCGCAGAAGAGACCATGTGCGATGGATTGCTGTGCGATTCGAGGCGGTTTGTTTTGTCTTGTGAAAAATGCTGAAATTGAAAAAAGAGCGATTTTTACGTAAAAAATGCTCGAAATTTGAATTTCTTACGTAAGATTTTTACTTTGTATGTACTATTTCTCTCGTTTGAGTGAATTTTTATGTTGTTTAAGTGCGGAATATGTTGAAATTGGAGACTCGATGCGCGCGAAATGGGAGGAATGGTATGCGTGTAATTGCCTTTTTTAGAAAATTTGCTTCATTTGTCTGCAAAATTACGTAAATAACAGGGCTTTATCCTGTTTTTTTACGTAAAAAATGGCAAAATTTTGAATTTTTCTTTTTTAGAACTCCGCTTTGGCGAGGAAACTTATGTTTCTGCCTTTTTCGGGCATCACGGATTTGAGGCGTGAAAGGTGGTTGCGTACGTCGGCGTTGAACAAGTTGTCACCGCGGAGGACGATGCTGTAGTGCGCGAGCGTGAGCGCCCAATGGAATTCGAGGGAAACGCCGAATGTGGTGTAGCCGGGCGTACGTTGTTCATAGCGGTCTACGCGGTTTTGTGCAAGGGCGAATTCCGTGTTGATGCCTGCGCGGACATGTGTCCAGAGGTAAGCGATTTCGCCATGGAATTTGAATGGCGGAATTTGTGGCATGTCACTCCAGTTTTCGTTCTGGTAAAATCCGCAGACATAGCTTGCACCTGCTTGTGCGTAGAATCCTTGTTCGGCAGGGAGTTCGATGGAGGCGCTTCCTCCTATGAGTAAAGCTTCGTCGCCGCTGACTTGATAAATTGGTAAAATTTGCGACCAGTTTGTGTCGCCGGTGGCGCGAGGGGCGAGGTGGTTCAGGAACCATGTGCTGTGAACGGCGGCTCGCCAATTGATGATTTCGCCGTAATCGCGAAATTCGAGTTCTGCGCCGTAACCGTTTTCGGCATCGAGCTTGTGGTTGCCGCGTTCGTAGGTGTATGCTGCGAGATGCGGACCTTGGTTGTAGAGTTCTTCGATGGTCGGGGCGCGTGTGGTGCGGAAAACATCAAGTGTCAGAAATTTGCCGGGGGCGACGCGTTGCGAAAATTCGACAGCGATGGCCCATAGTGCAAAGTTGCGGTCTTCGATGGCGCCTTTGTCGGCGACAATGCTTTCTTGCGGTTTGAAAAATGCGCCACCGAGTCGTGCGGACAAAGTTATTTCTAGGCCGTCTCGCCATCCGTTCAAGCTAGCGATGGAAAATAACGATGCTGCGTAGGAATTTGTTGGCGGTGTAAAAACGTAGCCGCCCATTTCGACGGAACGGATGTCGAATTCTCCACCGAAGTGGATTCCGAAAAACGGACCGCTTTGAGCGATGAATTTTTCAATGCGCATGTTTGCTTGATTAACGGCAAATTCTGCGCCGACGTATTCCTTAGTCTCGTATTCCGTGTGGTGGTACTGATTGAGTCGGAAGATGACGTTGAGTGTGTCGGGGCGTGTTGCTGGAATATACATTCCTTGCAACGTCAAGTCGCGTTTGAAAAGGTCGATGTCAACGCCGTTAGGGTGCCCACCGATGAATCCGCCGGGGATGCCGTAATTGGAATTGAAGGAGCGGAAGGAGGCTCCAAGCTTAAAGCGCTCAAAGCTGTAAGCGGCTCCGATGGCGATGCTTCTGTTTTCAATTTCCGTGTTTTTGAGGGTGCCCTTGGATGTTTCCATGTCGCTCATGTTGCGGGCGGAAACTTCGCTTTTAAGCGATAGCCTGTGGATGTTGACGTTGGCGCCTAAAACTGTAGCGAATCCCGGTTGCCCTGTTTCGGCATAGTCTGCGATGTAGCCGTGAATTTGTATGTTGCGGATGGAGTCGAGATGCGATGAATCGCGAACGTCTGAATTTTCAAAAGGAATGTCGTTGTGCTCGACTTGAATGACTCCACCTGCGGCAGCGAAGGAATGGCTTAAAATTTGTGGCCCGCGGACAATGCGTAATTTATGAGCCGTTAAGACTTCGGATGCAACGGCGTGATCGGGCGATGTAGCGCTCATGTCTCCGCAAAAGGAACCGTCTTCGGTGAGCGTGACGTGACTGCCGGAAAGCCCTTTGATGACGGGCCTTGCAGCGGCTGGACCCATGGAGCGGAGGGCGATATCGGGCTCGTTCTTGATGGTTTCTGCGATGGTTGTAGAAATTTTGCGATCGAGTTTTTCGGCTTGCAATTCATCGTCTTTACGCAAACCGTCTAAAATGGTTTCGGTAGATTTTTCGGCTTCGATGGTCGAGTTGCCTAAATCTTGAATAAATTCTTGGGCGAAAGAAAAATGAAGGAAGCCTCCTAAAAGGAGGCTCCCCGTAGCAGCCCTAAAAAGGCTAGTCTTCATCTTCGTCTTCCTGGAACGGGCACTTGTCAGCGTCCAAAGCCTTGTCTACGACAACTTTGATTTCAGGAGTTTTTGCATCGGCGTGGTCGTGGTGCTTGACCTTGAGAACCAATTTCGTTTCACCTTCTTTGAGTCCCTTGAGATGGAATCCCCAACCGCCTTCAAAATGAATGTCGAGAATTTTGCTATCGCCAACATCCCAACCGAGAGAATGTTCGTCATCGCTCGGGCCTGCGATTTCCTTGTTGTTCTCGTCGAGGAATTTCACGTGAATATGTGCGCTCATGCAGTTGGCGTTGACTTTGAGGCCCGGGAGCTTGGAATCTTCTTTGCCGCGGTAAACGCTGTAGAGCGTGTCCCATTCAGCAGAATAGAGTCTCCAGCCTTCGACTTCGAAATGTTCGTGCTGTTCGGTGGAGGTAGAATTGCTGTCGCCGCAAGCAGCGAATATGAGTGCGAAAATGGCAAGTGCCAGGAATTGAATTTTTTTCATTATAAATCCTTCAATTTTAATTATTTTGTTATTAACGTTTGTGAACATTGTTTGGAATGAGCGTTTCGTCATTCTGAGACGTGAAACGCCGAAGAATTCAGTTATTTCTGGTTGCAGGGAGGGCCGCGTGGATTATAATGAAGAGCAAATGTAAATGGATTTTGCGAGGCGTACTGCACTTGTAGAATAAATAGCAGAATCCAAAATACTGTTGCGACAGGGATGAAATCGTCTAAATTGTATCCATCGTGAATCAGTGTGCAAACGGGGCAGTCTTCGTGCTCCTCGAAATCATCATGATGGTGTTGGGCAACCGCCAAAAGGCATGCCGCGATAAGCACGATGATGAATTTGCGCATGTGTGATAGACGAATCATTTTTTATTCGATAAAAATGGCGTTTCTTATAATCGGAAATCCAATTCCGTCTTCTTCTTTTTCGTAATCAAATCTCCCTATGATTGTAATTGGAGATCCTTCTCTTGGAAAATCTTTGGGATACTTGCGTGGTTTGAATGTTTCAAAAGCTAATCCTTGTGAACAACAGGCAAGAGCGTCTTTGATGACACAACCGAAAAAGCGTCTGTCTACAGCTTCGTCGTAGTAGCTGGAAAAAGAACCTTTCATCTTGATTCGCTTTCCGATGAATTTTTTGGGCTCGGTCACCATTTGATAAACCATGGAATAGACCATAGTAGCGCTCATTCGGGAAAGATCGATGTCAACGCGGTTTGCAGAAGTGCTGTCTGTTGTGACGTTTGCGTTGATTTGTGAAAGTAAGCAAAGAATTGCAATGATTGTAATTCTAGAAAATGTTTTATACAAGTTAAATTCTCCTGCTACGAATAAAATTTGTGATATAACAAATCAAAAATGCAACGATATCCATAGCAACGATTGTAGAACCGACGGGTGTTCCGGCCAAAATGGCAACGAGAATTCCAGCGAGGGAGCAAACTACCGAAATGACGGCTGCTGCAACGGTCACTGTGAAAAAACTCTTGAAAACGCGCATGGCAGAAAGTGCCGGAAATACGACCAATGCAGAGACCAAAAGTGCGCCGACAAGATTCATGGCGAGTACGATGATGACGGCGATGATAATGGCAATGAGCAAGTTGAATAAATTGACATTCACGCCTGTAGCGCGTGCAAAATTTTCGTCAAAGGTGATAGCAAAAATTTTATGGTAAAAAAGCACAAATGCTACAAGGACAACTATTGAAAGGCCTACGCAAAGATAAACGTCTGTCGGCTTGAGCGTAAGTATGGACATCGAGCCGAAAAGCGTTGTGCAGACATCGCCTGCGACATTTGCTGAAGCCGAAAAAATGTTCATTAGCAAGTAGCCGATGGCGAGAGCCCCTGCCGAAACCATTGCAATGGCGGCGTCCCCTTTGATTCGGGCGTCTTTTCCACCGCAAAGGAGCAGTACCGCAACCGCGATGGTTACAGGCAAAATGACGAACATATTGTTTGTGACTTTGAGAATGGACGCAATTGCTAGCGCTCCGAATGCCACATGCGAAAGACCATCGCCAATGTAAGAATAGCGCTTGAGAACAAGCGTTACTCCCAAGAGCGATGAACATAGCGATATAAGCGTACCGACGATAATTGCGTAACGTACGAATGGAAAATCAAGATAGAAGAGAAGTTGGTCGAGCATGAGTTAGTAGGAAGTGGGCGGTAGGAAGGTTGTTGTGAGCGTGATCCGCGAATGGGGAGGGCATCTTCGTTATTGCATTATTTCGTTGAAATTGAGTATTCTTGTGGCGTACTTTGTTGATGCTTCTACGTCGTGCGTGACCATCACGATTGTCATTTTCTTTTGCTCGTGAAGTTCTTTGATGATGTTGTACATGTTTTGCGAAGATTCGGGATCAAGGCCGGTAACGGGCTCGTCTAGCAGCAACATGCGTTCGGCGGCGCAGAGCGCCCTCGCCAAAAGCACGCGTTGCTTTTGGCCACCCGAAAGCTCGCGGAAACACGCTTTCCGCAAGTTTTCGGTTCGGGTGAGCGCCAGACATTCGCTGGCGCGCTCCCGGAGGGCGCGACCGTAAAATGGGAGCAGCAGACTTTTGCCCTGGAATGCCGAAAGCACGATTTCTTCGACAGAAGCTGGGAAGTCCTTTTGCGTAACCGTAATTTGCGGCAAGTAACCAATTTGTTTTCGCTGTAAATTATCGCGAAGTTCGATTTTGCCGGCTTTGGGGCGCAATACACCTGCAAGCCCGCGCAAGAATGTTGTCTTTCCGCAACCGTTTCTACCGATGATGCAAAGGTAATCGCCTGCGTTGATTTCGTAATCGAAACTGTTGACGATGTTTTTGTTCCCGTAACCGAGCGTAAGCTGGTGACATTTAATAAGAGGTTTATTGTTACTCATTCAGCTTGTCATGCCCGATTTAGCCGGACATCTCCATTTTACTTAAACAATTACTTAATTGCTTGTTTCAGAACTTCAAGATTCGACTTCATAATTGACAAGTAGCTAAAGCCTTCGGCGATTTGCTGTTCTGTTACCGATTGCATCGAATTGATGGTAAGAACTTGCGCTGCCTTTGAGCTTTTGCTTGCGTCGAGGATGGCGCGGGCGATTTTCTGGTTCCCTTTTTCGATGGTGAAAATGGCCGGCAACGATAGAGAATCCATCTTCCCCGCAAGGAATGCAATCGTCTCAAAGCTCGCTTCGCTTTCGGCGGAACAGCCCACAAACGCGGCGTAATACTTAATGCCATAATCGTCCACCAAATAACGAAAAGGAAAACGGTCTCCGAAAAGAATTGTCTTGCGGGCTGCGCTTTCAATAGCTGCGCGGTATTCTGTATCGAGTGATTTAATCTTTGCGATGTATGCGGCGGCGTTTTGTTTGTAGGCGGATGCGTGGGTTGCGTCGATTTTGGAAAGTTCTTCGGCGATTTTCTGCACCAAGATTTCGGCGTTCTTCAGCGAAAGCCAAACATGTTCATCGTTTTCAATTTCTTCTTCGTTATCGTGATGATGGTGGTGTTCGGCGTGTTCATTATGATGTTCCAAAGTCGTTGAGCTTGTCGAAGCGTCAGCGTGCTCCTTGTGCTCGTCATGATGGTGGTGTTCCTCTTTCGTCTCTCGTCTCTCGTCTTTCGTCTCGGTATTTTGCATGCCTTCGACAACTTCTTCTGCCTTGACACGGTCACCGAGGGCTGCCATCAAATTAATCTCGGCGCGGTCATTTTTCGGAGAAGCTTCGAGCGCATCCTTGATCCATTCGTCAGATTCGCCACCCACATAAACGACCATATTTGCACTTGCAATCTTTGCGATGTCTTGTGCTGTGGGCTTGTAACTATGCAAATCCACGCCGTTCTTGATGAGGAGCGTGAGGTCTACGGAATCGGCGCGTGTGCCAAGAATTTCCTTAACCCATGCGTATTCCGGATAAATTGTTGTGACGATGGAAAGCTTGCTTTGTTCTGGCATTTTTTCGGAACTGTTGCAAGCAACGAGGGAACTGAGCGTTACGAAAAGAGCGAACGCCAAACCACAAAATGAAATCTTTTTCATTTTTAATCCTTTTAAAATTTTTTTTGAATGATGTACTATTGAAATTATAGACCCTATCGCTGCGGCATCTCGCCTTGCTCCAGGGTGACATGACAATCTAGAGAAGATTGGTTTAATTCAATAAAAGGATTTTTTGTGAAACGAGCGTAATCGGCCGCAGAACAACGACTGCGAAACGAACAAGTTTAAAAAGAAAACAACGGCAAACGAGCTCTATCGGGGCTTCGACGAGTTCAAAGCAAAATTCCGAAATCAGGTCGAGACAGTGGTGTATGTGGTGACAAGTATGGCAATGCTCGCCATGGCAATGATGGTCGATACGGTGCTCCGTGTAGAGCAACGCCAAAGTGACCATTAACTTGTCTAGCAAATGAAACACGCTATCTCTCAAATAAAATCAAATTGAGAATAATTCTCAATTTGAAAGATAGTAAAAAAGATAATCTTTGGCAATCAAAAAGGGCTCCCAGCAGACGTCGGGAACCCTTTTGTTGTTCTAAGGAGGAGTTGTATGAAAAAGTTTCAATGTTAGGCGTTAGCCCGATTGCCGGTTAGGCAATCGTGATTTTGCGGGCTGCGGCCTGAGCTTTCTTGGCAAGATCGAATTTTAAGATACCGTTTTCCAAGGAGACTTTGATGTTGTCTGTGTCGATATCGTCTGCCAAGCGGAAGCTGCGTTCGTAAGTGAACTTTTCGTCCTTGCGGGCGCGGGTGGCCTTGACAGTCAAAATATTCTTTTCAACTTGGATGTCCATATCTTCTTTCTTGACGCCCGGCAGTTCAACTTCGAGAGCAAAGCCGCCTTCGGTTTCGTAGTAGTCAGCCTTCGGCGTGTAAGTGCATTCGCCCTGTGCGTTTGCTGCGTTCAAGCTGTCAATGAAATTCTGGATACCATAGAAAGCGTTCGGAAGAATCTGTGTGTTCATCATAATTTTAACCTCTTTTTGTTGCGGGCTCGGCGTTTACCGTTGGCCCTTTTGTTTTACACCCTACCTTAAGCTAAAGCCGTGCCAACTTTTTCGTTTTTGCGGGTCTCGCGGAAAAATTTTTTTCGGATTGTCGATGAATGCGCCAAAAATGCCCCGGAAATGGCGAAATTTGATGAAAAAACGAGATTTTTGTAGGATGACGCGGCGGAAAAGTGTACGGGAGAGACTGGAAAATGCGCTAGGAACGTCGCAGGCGAGACTGGTATTTCAGAAAGTGACGGTCAGTGTTTCGCGCGTGAAACATCCGGTGGATCAATTTGAAATGGGGGGGGAGGAATCCCCCTGCCTGCAGCCTTGCCCCTCTGTCATGCCCGGCTTGACCGGGCACCTCCCTTTAGGGCAAGTCTTCCGTCACCCCCTCTGTGGGGCCTCAGACGCCGGCCCCGCAACGCCCCGCTTTTGCCTCAGGAAATGCGAAAAATGCTGAAAGCTCAGGCTATTGCATCTTGAAATCGGTGAAATTAAATTCCCTTACAGGGAAAAATAACATGTTCAACGCATCACTTTCATGGATTAAGAGCAAGCAAGTCTTCCTGAAAATTCAGGCGGGCACGGGAGACAATTTGCAGCAAGAAGACATCCAAAAAGGATTTGTCGATTATTGTCTTTGGTCTACATTCAGACCGGAATGCATTGACATCGATGGTGAACTTGACATGAAATGTTTGGATAGTGGGATGATTTTGTTCAAGGAATATGCAAATGCGAAAACGGCGTTGGAATCGTGTTACCGGCAAGCATTTGGCAAGGATTACAACGAAGGAGAGGTTATAGTGCTTTTGGAGGAATGATTATGTATATTCCTTCATGTACGCAAGCGCGTATAGGTTACTTTTTGTTGCCTGTTTTTATATGGCCAAAGGCTTTTTCCCGCTGGCTTTTTTATATATCGCTTAATATATGAAATTCTCCACAGAAAATGGTTTACGGTTATATCCGTGTAAGCACCGACAGACAAACAGTTGAAAATCAGCGCTTTGAAATAAAGCGTTTTGCACAACAACAAAATTTGCAAGTGAACGGTTGGATTGAAGAAACAATCAGCGGAACAAAGAGCTACACGAAACGCGGGCTCGGACGCCTCCTGAAAAAAGTTCGGAAAGGCGATTTAATTATTTGCGCAGAGCTTTCGCGCCTCGGACGCAGCCTATTCATGATTATGGAAATCTTGAATATCTGCATGAACAAGGAATGTCGCGTATGGACAATCAAAGATGGCTACCGCCTTGGCGATGATATTCAAAGTAAAGTTCTTGCATTTGCATTTGGACTCTCCGCTGAAATCGAACGAAACCTCATAAGCCAGCGCACCAAAGAGGCGCTGGCCCGCAAAAAGGCGGAAGGCGTAACTCTCGGGCGACCAAAAGGAAAATCACTTATACCGAATCCGCAATGCGAAAAGAAACGCGAATGGATTCGCGAAATGCTTTCTCGTGGCATGCCCAAGAGTGACATCGCCAAGAACCTGCATATCGCGCGCGGAACGCTTTACAGATTTCTTTCTAACGCAGCTACGACATCGACATCAGCTGGCAACCAGTTGACAGAATGCAGTTCCGTCATCTTCAACCATTTAGACGCCTCATGCTCCAACAAAGTCAACTCGCCACCAATCACCGAGCAATAAAAACAGTGCATTGTTAAATGAAAAGAGGGATAGTCGTAATCCACGGTGCAGAGAAAGTCGCTGACGTTTACATCGATAGCGAGTTCTTCTTTCAATTCACGGGCGAGCGCTTGCTGCGGAGTTTCGCCGGGTTCCATTTTGCCTCCCGGAAATTCCCAGCCGTCCTTGAATTCGCCATACCCGCGCTGGGTTGCGAATATTTTATCACCATCTTTGATAATGCCTGCTACTACTTCGATGTGTTTCATGACTTAAAATCCTTTTCTGCCTTTACAACTGTTGTGAAATCGAGATAAATATTATCGGGAACACGATTATAAAGGCCAAATATCATCATAATGGGTTTGTTATTTTTTATTGTATCTTTAAGTGGATAAACTTCTCCAAGATAGACAAACGGTTGTGTAACGTCTTCAACTTCTTCAAATTTACGAACAAATAAATGAAGATGATTGTTTTTTTCTAGACTTTCGATGATGTTTAGTCCTAAAGGAGATGTTTGTGATGTGTCATTGGGGGATTCCCATTGGAATAGTTCTGGAGAAATAAACTTATCTTTGTAATTGATTGCTTCTTTTATGTTTGCGCCTTTATGCAGATTTACAAAAATATAATAATTAGGGGCATCACTGGATATCACTCCATTGCCTCTGAATGATGAATGCATTTTTTTATAGCCGCATAATAATGCGATGTCTCTCATGGAATACTCATGATAAAGTTTTAAGAAGGGTAATTCTGAGTCAAATGATGAAAACTCTCGCTGATATCGCAGAAGGCTGTATTGAACTAGGTCGATTATCCATGAAAGCGATTGCTCGTCTGCTTTTAGATATGTTTTAAGTGCATCATTAAAGCTGATTGTATTGTTGTTAAATGTTAGTAATGAATTGCCATATTTTTTTATTTCAGCGCTATCAAAATATTTCCCAGACAACACTTCTGCAGAATGAAGAAATCTGTCACGATGAATTGTGGCTAAATATTTAGGAGCGGCTGCAATGGTGTCATCAAAAGAAGCCTCAAAATCTGGATGATCTAAAATTGTTTTCAGGATAATCCATTCTTCGGCTCTTTTAGCAGGACAATAGAAACTAAAAAGCCGCATTGCTGAACTAAAAACAATATTATCTAGAGCAAGAGACAACTCCGGATGAGAGTCTTTTTCTACATGAGCGACAAATTCCATGTATGTTTTATACTTTGAATTGAACTGGGTAAAACGTACAGGATCAACAGCCCCATCTTGTTTGAGATAGTCTACCAGCATGGGAATTTTACCGCTGCAATTCAAATTCTTGAATGCATCGTAAGATTCCTTCATGTATTTCATGGACATGAAACGTTCCACTTCGAGTTGCGATAATATTTGTTCCTTCGTTATTCTGTCAAGATGAATATAGGTCCCATTAGGTAATTCGCCAAAATCATTTTCAACTTGAACTTTTAACGTGTCGCGATCAATATTGGGGCTTCCATATAGAGCGATTGCCATTAAGAAGGAGTTCTTGTAGTTTCCAATGAAGTCTAGGACGGTGACGAATTCTTTTTCAGGGAGTTTTCTCAAACCACGTCCTAATTGCTGTAGGAAAATAATGCTTGAATCTGTAGGTCTGAGCATTAAGACCGTATTAACAGATGGAATATCGATACCTTCGTTGAATATGTCAACGGTGAATATGTATTGAAGAACATCATTTTCGTCTTCTAAACGTTTTGCATAATTCTCACGAGTCGGAATGCTGTCGTTTCCAGAAAGGGCTACGGCAATGTCTACTTCGTTAGCAGAAAGCCGCTTGTTGAATTCTCTTGCCATATATTGCGCATGTTCGACGGAAGCGCAGAAACCGAGAACTTTAGCCTTTCGTCCATCGTGTCCGTAAAGTTTGAGTTTGGAGATGATATGGTCAACGCGCCTTTCTATCATCAACATGTTTGAAATCTGTTGAATATATTCTTTTGTTCCGGGCGCAGCTGTTATTTGAGAATAGTCAATGCCGTCAGCATCTTTTAGGCCGAAATAGTGGAATGGGCATATAAGGTCATATTGTAGAGCTTGCCTAAGTCTTATTTCGATGGCAATATTGTTATCGAATATCGAATAGATGTCTTGACCATCAGTTCTTTCGGGAGTTGCCGTTAAGCCCAATAAAAATTTGGGCTTGAAATACTTTAAAATATTTTCGTATTGAGGACTAGCAGCGTGATGAGCTTCATCGAGAACGATGTAGTCGAATTCATCCGGGTTGAATTCCGTATAATGTCGAGAGAGCTTATCTCTTGTTGCAAAAACGAATTTGCACTCTCGTTCATCGAAATTTCCTGTGAAGGAACCGAATGTAATTGAACTATCGATTGACGAATATATCTTTTTAAATGAATCCTTTGCCTTATTTAGAATATCTTCTCGATGTACGATAAAAAGCAAACGGTTGGGCTTGAACTGAACCGAATCGAAAACGGACATGTATGTCTTTCCGCTTCCGGTTGCTGCGATTGCAAGTGCCTTTTGTGCTCCAGTGTCTCGAAGTTGCGCAAGCTTTACTATAGCTTCGTTCTGCATTTCGTTGGGCGTTATTACAACATCGTCATATGAAAAGATGTTTTCAATATGTTTTGCACTGATGGTGTTTTTTATCTGTTCAAGGTAATCTCTGTAGGCATTTAAAAAGTCATATGAATAATCTTTGGCGTAGGGACTATTCCATAAGTTGTTGAATTCCCTCAGTACATTTTCTGTGAAATCGCTCTTTTTATCAGCTTGTGAATCCGTGTGAAGAACATTCCATTCAACATTAGTCTTCATTGCCCTTCCGGTAATATTGGTAGAGCCGATGATAATCGACCAGTTTTCGTTGTCTGTAGGATTCTTAAATAAATAACCTTTGGCGTGAAAACCTTCGTCTTTTGTGGGTGGAACGAAAATTTTTAGTTGAATATTGTCAAAACTCGCCAGACGTTCCATGACTTCGGGAGTAGTCATTTCTTTGTAGGTCGTTGTTAGTATTTGTCCGGGAATATTTTTGCTTTTTAAAAGTTCGAGTGTGTCGATTAAAACTTGCAAGCCACCGTAGGTAATAAATGCGACGCAGATTTTGAACTCGGAACAGTTCTCAAGATTATTGACAATATAGTTGAATAGATTTTTAGTGCTTCCGTTTTGGACGAATTTATTAACAGGCATAAAAATGTATAGGGAAAACGTTCCTTTTCTTTGAACACAAAAATAAATAAAAATATTGTCATTCTTGTGACAATCTTTTCATCGGAAAAAGAAAAACCGGTCACATAGAACCGGTTTTTATGAAAAATTAATTGAGAATTGGTGAGCTTTTATCCCTTTATTTCTAAAATCTCCAATTCAGATAGACCTGTAAACTCAACGATTTCTTCAATTGGTTTGTTTTTGGCAAGCATCTTTCTTGCCATTTCGCGAGCCTTGGCGTCCATTCCATCCAAAAAAGAGCTTTCCTTTTCGTATTTGACGTCGGTCATCTCGTCTACCTCCCTAAGAAGCAGTTCGTCTTCAATCTTTTCTAAAGATACATCTTTTATGAACTTAGCGTATAGATCGTTTTGCAAATACTGTGGATCTTCCATAAGTTCATTAAAAAAGCGGAGCATATCGGCCCGTTCGCTCTGTTCACGATTTAGCAAGGGCAGACGAGCATCTATCTTGCAGAACTTGTCCACTTCGACAAGGAATCCGTCAAATTTGTCATAGAAAGGACGACCGTTTTTCGAAAGGTTGACGTGGTGAAAATAAGTATTCGGTTCATTATCGAATAAGTCTTCTGTCAAAATGGACAGTACATACACATGGGGGAGCCTATAGCGGCTGCCTTCAGGAACCAGCGTAGAGATGGCTCGGGATACATAATAGAAAAGTCGATCGATAAAAAGCTGACTTGCATTCTGTTGGACCTCAACCAAAACCGGTTCTCCAGCTTGATTTGTTCCAACTATGTCGAATATGGGTTTCTTTTGTGATGGTAACGCAGGCATTTCCTGTATGCGGAAAGAGAATTCCTTTATGCGCCGGTTTCCTTCCAGTCCCATCATAGCGTTCAAAAAAACTATAAAACGTTCTGGTTTAACTTGATTTATCATCAAGCGTTTAAAGACCTTGTCTCCGAACGGATAGGCGTATTTGAAGATTTTTCGGTATTTGGCGAGATTGGCCCTGTTCTCTTTAACGTCTTGCGCCATCAGACGATATTGCGTCTTATTCATCTTTATCTCCTTCCTCGCGGACAAGCAAAAAACTGCGAGGCGTTAAGTTTAAATACAAATGCACATGCGTGCATTATTTAATATAAACAAACTGATTTCTCTTGTCAACAAGCCTTATCTTTTTTTGCAAAAAAAAGATGTGTTCCGTTTAAACGAACGTTTAAATGGGACACGAAAAGCCCGCATTTACATTTATCGATTTATTTGCAGGAATTGGTGGATTTCACACAGCGATGCATTCTGTTGGCGGAAAATGCGTCTTTGCTAGCGAATGGGATAAAAATGCTCGCATAACATACGAAGAAAATTACAAGGTTATTGAACCGGATCTTTTTGAAAAAGATGAAGATGGAAAATACAAGTTTTTTAATGCAGATATAAATGATGTTGAGTTGGAAAAAGTTCCTGATTTTGACGTTTTGTGTGGAGGTTTTCCTTGTCAAGCCTTTTCAATTGCGGGAAAGCGTAAAGGTTTTGAAGATACTCGTGGAACACTTTTTTTTAATATCGCGGCTATTGTTGACCATAAAATAAAAATCGGAAAAAAGCCGAAAGTACTTTTTCTCGAAAATGTAAAAGGCTTAAAGAACCATGATCACGGGAAAACTCTTGAAACGTTATTGCGAGTCTTGCAAGAAGACCTAAAATATGAAGTTCGTACAATGGTTTTGAATGCCAAATATTTTGGTGTTCCGCAAAATAGAGAAAGATTGTTTTTTGTTTGTTGGGATAAAAATCAATGTTCTTCTGACGATTTTAAGTTCCCTCTTGGCTTAGATAAGAATTTAAAATCAATCTTTGAAAAAGACTTTCTTCAAAACGCGATTTCAACGAAGATATCCGATATTCTTGAACCGGATTCGTCTATTCCGGAAAAGATGACTATCAGCGACAAAATGTGGATTGGTCATCAACTTCGAAAAGAGCGAAATCGTGCAAACGGAAAGGGATTTGGCTATTCTCTGTTCAAAGAAGACGCAACCTATTGTAGCACCATATCGGCCCGTTATTGGAAAGATGGTAGTGAAATTTTAATTGATCAATCACAAAAAGGCAAAAATCCCCGAAAACTAACACCTGTTGAAGCGGGTCGTTTGCAAGGGTATAAGATTGTCGGCAATGGTTGGAAGGACCCGCAAGCGGCAAATAACCAAAACAATAAGAATAAATTGCCTACCATGAGAATAGTGGTCTCAAATAAAGAGGCTTATCATCAGTTTGGCAATAGTGTCGCGGTTCCTGTGATTAGGACCTTGGCGAAAGAAATTAAAAGACAATTGTTGGAGGAATAAAATGGAACAATTAGAAGTTTTCTTGCATCGACTTAATAGTAGTTATCCTCTCAATATTGTTTCTCCAGCTTTGTGTATAAGCCTTGCTAATAGTGGTCGACGAGGCAATGCAAAAGAGTTCCACATTACGTTGGAAAGTTTTATTTCGTCTCTTGAAAATATTAGAGATAACTTAGATGCATTCCCTGCTTCGTATGACGAAAGTGCATGGAGAATGGGGTCTGATCGTTTTTTTACGGACAATCATGCGAAATCTTTGTGTGGTGTACAGACTAGGCCTTATTTCGAAACGGTTAATAAATTTGTCTCTTGGGCAAATGAGCTAGGGTATACGGAAGGCTATTTCCCGTTAACTAAAGAGTCGATTGAAAAAACGATTCGTGAAATAAACATTCAGTGTTTAAAAAATGTTTTGCATTATCCTCTTTTTAATGAACATTCATTTGCTGGTTTAAATGAGGAACAAATTGTTGATAATCTAGCCTCTAAATTGATAGAGGAACGACAAAATTCTCGGGGGGCTCAGTATTTTGGATTTAAGTATGCTCAATATTTAGATGCTCACACGAATATTATAACTAGTATTCTGAGAAAAGCTGGTATTGATGCATCTGTTGTGGCAGAAATTAGTAAAGGACGGAGTGTTTTTAATAGGGCTCTTGAAGATGGTTCTGTTGTAAAATGGTATTGTTCGAATAATTTTAATCAGCCTGTTGAAAATCGAGAAACAATAGAATTTGTTGAAGGTGATTTAGATGTGGCTCAAAATTCGGCATCATTCCATTTCATGCCCACTCAAATCATCTACTATGGTGTTCCTGGTAGTGGAAAAAGTTATGAAATAAAGAAGAAACTGAAAACCGTTCCTGATTACAATAAAATACGAACTGTATTTCATCCAGAATACAGCAACGCTGATTTTGTGGGTCAAATTTTACCTGAAGTCAGTGTAAATGCGGATGGTCGCTCAATGGTTGAATACAAGTTTAAACCGGGGCCGTTTACAGAAATAATTCGACGTGCTTACCTTAATCCAGATGAAGAATTTCATTTGGTTATCGAAGAAATAAATCGCGGTAATTCGGCTGCCATATTTGGTGACATGTTCCAATTATTGGACAGACTTGATGTAGATGAGAATCCTGACGAAGTATCTTCAGAAAACATTTATGGAAAAGGATGGAGTTCTTATGGGGTTGATAATCAGGATGTTAACGCGTATATTCGGAATCAGGTTGTAATTTCTCAAGAAAAACCTGACCACTGTTCAAAAACGGTAGGTTGCGCAGGAGATTCAAACCCAAAACTTTATAAAACAGTAGATATTATATCAGAAAAAGAATGTGTCACATGGAGAAAAAGGCAAGAAAATGGCTTTACAACAGAAAACAAGCATCTCCATTTTTCTGCCAATACTGCAATCCGTCTTCCACCTAACCTCTCCATCTACGCAACAATGAACACAAGCGACCAGAATGTATTTACGCTCGATAATGCGTTCCAGCGCCGTTGGGAAATGAAGCAGATATCTAACGATTTGGCTCATGACGATCCTGCTGCAGACACGACAAAACAGTATGATGAGATCATCGGAAATACAAATGTCAAATGGGGTGTATTCCGTGATGAGATAAACAAAATTATCATGCAGTCTGCTGAAGAGAATGGTTTGTCTAGCATGGAGGATAAGCGTCTCGGCGGATGGTTCATTACCCCTAAAAAAGAACTCAATGCGTCTGAAGGCGAAACGCCCAAAATTACCAACGAAGCCTTTGCAGAAAAAGTGCTCAAGTACCTTTGGGATGATGCTTTTAAATTTGATCGCTCAAAACATTTTGGCGATATAAAGACTCTAGAAGATTTAACAAAAAAATTCAAAACAGACGGTTTTAAAATTTTTGAAGACGATTCTATTAAGAAGTTGCAGCAAGAGATTGCTTCACCTTCGGCTCGCAATGACGAATCTGTAGACACTTCGGTAAATAATCCCACTCAAAATGGCGGCAACGGATAAATACATTCCCAAACAGGAACGCCCGAAACTTAGCGAAGTTTGTGTCTACGGAGGCAAACAAAGCGATGAGTTCGTCGGAATCCGTTATGACAACGGATCGTTAAAGGTGTATTTCCCCTATGGCTATTCTAAGCCGACAGATGACGAAAAAGAATACCGCAAAGATATTTTAAATCTCATTTCGGTTCTTGCGGCCTATTCCAAAGAAAGTAAAAGCGTTGACCAGAATCGTCAATTAAACGAAGACGAAGTCCAGTTTCCAATTCATGCCTACATTCACGTTTTCAATTATTTCCTAAACTTCGGTTACTACATTGAAAACGAAACGACATACAAAAGAGCTTCTAGCGGTAAAATAAACTGGCAACGAACAATAAAGCAGCTTCGACCCCAAATTGCTGGCGAATATCCAAACGAATCGGTTGTTTATCTTGATTTCATAACGAAGAAATCGAACAATAATGAAAATGAAATCATAACGCAAATTCACAAATATTGCGTTTATGAAAGCTACGAAAAAATTGGGTGCTTGTTCGGATATTTCCGACCAGAAAAGCCAACAATTCCTTTTAACGCAAAGATGTTCACAGCCATCTTGAAAAATAAGATTTCAAGAACATTCAATGAAAAACACATCCTGCTTTTCAGAAATATGCTTGACATCGTTTGCTACATGGGCAAACGGAATGATAATCGTAAAGCAAGTTTCGGAACTAATGATTTCGAATATGTTTGGGAAGGCCTGATTGACCAAGTTTTCGGTATTGAAAAAAGAGAAAAATATTATCCGCATTGTGCTTGGCATATCGGTAATAAAGAAAATGAAGCTGAATGGGATGAAACAAAAAGAACTGCGTTACGCCCCGATACGATAATGTTATCCGCAAATGATGATGCGAAAATTTTCGTTCTTGACGCGAAATACTATCAGTATGGGGAAAATCGCGAGTCCAAGAGATTGCCCGGAACAGGTTCAATCATTAAGCAAATTGCTTACGCTGAATTTATAGAAGCAATGCGTCAACAAAAACCGGAGATTCCCAAAGGCAACATCTACAACGCATTCATTTTGCCATATGCAACAACATTCGATGGATCAAAATATCCAATAGAAAATTTTGGATATGCAGATTGCAATTGGAAAAATACAGAAGCAAAAACATACCATAAAATCTATGGTATTTTGCTAGACGTTCGCTCCATTATGCATCGTCATCCTAGTCATTCCGATAAAGACATCGCAGAGCTCGCTGCAAAAATTGAAGGTAGAAATTAGTTTGGCAAATCGCTTGCCTATTAGTATTTACTTTATAGAATTTAACACACCCTTTCCATTATGTAAAATTTTCTTACTCCCCTAGCCAACATTTTTGATTTTAGGTACATTAATGCAGCACGTGATTCTCTGTCAAATGGAGAATCGCGTTTTTTTATTCCTTAATTTGGGGATAAGGGGACGCCTCTAACATCAACCGGTCACAAATTGTGACCACATGGAGGCAAAATGAAGTCTAAAGAAGTTATCTCGGCTAAGCTGGTTCAAGATGCCAGGCAAATTATCGAGGCTGCGCAGAAAAACGCCGTTCGGAGCGTAAATTTCTGCCGTGTTCAGATGTACTGGAATCTTGGCAAGCGGATTTTCGAAGAAGAGCAGCACGGCAAGAAACGAGCCGATTACGGGGCGTATATCGTGAAATCGCTTGCAGAAAAGCTAGAATTTGAATACGGAAGTGGATTTTCTAGACGCCAATTGGAATTTTGCCGCCAATTTTACAACATTTACCCAATTGCGAACGCACTGCGTTCGCAATTGAACTGGTCGCAGTACCGCATGTTGATTCAGATTTCCGATTCCGACAAACGCGAATATTACGAACTTGAGGCGGTGAACAATTCTTGGAACGGTCGTGAACTTGAACGTCAAATTAACAGTCAATTGTACGAACGCCTTTTGCTCAGTAATGACAAGGAATCCGTGCTGGCGGTTGCTCGTAAAGAACGCATCCCAGAAACACCTCAAGAAGTCATCAAGGATCCCATGGTCCTAGAATTTCTTGGATTGGAAAAGAACCCAAGCTTTTATGAAAGCGATTTAGAGGGTGCGATTATTTCGCACATTACTGAATTTTTGCTTGAACTAGGCAAGGGCTTTTCTTTTGTAGCAAGGCAGAAACGGATTATGCTTGAAGACGATGAATTTTTCGTTGACCTCGTTCTTTACAACAGATTGCTTCGCTGTTTTGTGGTTATTGAAATCAAGACGGGCAAAATCACGCATCAGGATCTCGGTCAGCTCCAAATGTACGTGAATTTCCATGACCGCATAGAAAAGCTTCCCGACGAAAATCCGACTATCGGCATTCTTCTATGCGCAGGCAAGAATGACTCTGCGGTAAAAATGACCTTGCCCGAAAACAACAAGACTATCCTCGCCAGTGAATACAAGTTGTATTTGCCCACCACAGAGCAGTTAGTCAGCGAGATTAACGAGGCTAAGAAACTTGCCCAAAAACAAGATTAATCAAGCCACATGGAGGCTAACATGGCTAATAATAAAGAGAACTTCCCTACAAAAGCAGTGGAATCGTTGTTCAATAAAATATCCCCTCTTATTACGCAATCTCGTAAAATGATTGCAACGACCATCAATACTGCTGAAGTCTGCACCAAATTCAAGATAGGTCAATATATAGTCGAAGATGAACAAAAAGGCAAAAGCCGAGCGGCATATGGGAAACAAGTACTCATTCATCTATCTGCCAGACTGATAGAAAAACATGGAGAAGGTTGGTCCGTTGAAACATTAACTCTCTGTAGAAAATTTTTCAATGTATATTCGAATTTCGTAAACGGTGTTTACGAAATTGAGGGCAAATATAAATTCACACTTTCTTGGTCGCATTACCTGGTACTCATGCGCATCAAGAATGATGATGAACGCCGTTTTTACGAGATAGAGGCTACTTTCGGGAATTGGTCGGTTCGCGAGTTGCAGCGGCAGTATGGCTCAAGTCTGTATGAACGTCTTGCGCTGAGCCGGGACAAGGAACAGGTTGCCCGTTTGTCGCGCGTTGGCAATGTGATTGAAAAACCGGAGGATATCATCAAGAATCCGGTGACGCTTGAGTTTGTTGGTTTGAAACCGGATGCATCGTATTCAGAATCGAACTTGGAATCCGCTATCATTAGCAAGTTGCAAGAGTTCCTGCTTGAACTAGGGAAAGGATTCCTGTTCGAAGCACGCCAAAAACGATTCTCATTTGACGAGGACGACTACTATGTGGATTTGGTTCTGTACAATCGTCTGCTACAGTGCTATGTGCTTGTTGATTTGAAGGTGGATAAGTTAACCCATCAAGATCTCGGCCAGATGCAGATGTACGTAAACTACTATGACCGTTATGTAAAGCAAGATTTCGAAAAACCGACTATCGGTATTTTGCTTTGCAAAGAGAAGAAGGATACCCTTGTGAGGTTGACTTTGCCTGAAAACGTAAATATTTATGCATCTGCTTATGAGTTGTATCTGCCGGACAAGAAACTTTTGCAGGCGAAGGTCAAAGAATGGGTAAATGAATTTGAAATGCAAGATAATAGGGAGGTCACGTAATGGATCTTGTAAAATTCAAGAACGTCATTAAACGCTGAACGAAAACTATTCGTTTGACATGGAGATAGCTAATGAGATAGGTGGTCAGAATGGTGGTCATTGGGAGGTGAATAACGAAATCAACTCCGACATTGTCGCAACCAAAAGCTGGGGAAAAAATTAGCCCGCTTTCGCGGGCCATCGTTCTAATGTTTTACTTCTTCTTTGCGGTGCTCTTTTTCGGGGCGGTGAAATAGTTCTTCATGAATTCATCGAATTCTTCGTCTTCGATTTTGTGCATCACGGAGAGTTTGTCGAAAATCCAGCAGAGTTGTTCGTCGGTCTGGATGGCGATATAGCCGTCTTTGCGGAATACCTTGAGCTTCAGGAGGCCGCTATCCCAGCGGTTCGAAAGCTTGAAGTCTTCGAGCAGGCGGGCGTGTTCCTTGCAAATTGCAAGTTTGTCTGCAAAAGAATAGATTGCCGGGTAGATGTTCGGGTTGCAGAGGTGCAAAAGGCCGTTGCGTGCGTTTGCCGGGTTCTTGGCGAACTTCTTGGAGGCGAAGTCTTCGAGCTGTTCCTTGATTTCGGAGACTGTCTTGCCGCGGGTTGCTGCCGGGAGTGTCGAGAACTGGTTCAGGATGCCCTGCAAAAAGCTGAGGTCCCAATTCTTGGAGGATGTGCCGGTGCCGGCTTTCCAGAGGCCTGCGTTGCCTTTGGATGTGTTTGCGATTCCGTAGAGTGCAATGGCTTGCGGTGCGAATTCGGAGCCGTTAGTCGGGGCGGCGGGGATTGCTTCGACGGTTTCACCGAGGAAGTTTTCTGCGAGGAACTGGTCGAATGCGTCGTAGATTGCTTCTTTGCCCGGGACTTTAAAACGGGGGGCGCCATTTGCTTTGAGTTCTTTAATTGTTGCCATTTTTCGTCCTTTGTTTATTTATTTACTATTTAAATATACACAGAAAAGAGGGCGTAGGTACAAAAGAATTCAAAACTATAGCGAAATTCCCGTATTGCGCTCGCTGACGGTGGTAACTGCGGCTTTGAATGTGTCGTCGTTTGCGATGATGGTGACGCTTTCCTTGGCGCGGGTGATTCCTGTATACAGAATTTGGTTTGTCAGTAGCGGGTGCCCGATTTTTGTCGGGAGGAACATGGTGACGTGTTTGTATTCGGAGCCTTGCGATTTATGGATGGTGATGGCGAATGCGGTTGTGAGCGAATCTTCGGGGAGAATCGAGAGCGGATAAAAGACAAAGTCATCGCGCGTTTTTCCGGTGAGTTCGCTGTTTTGCAGGGGCGCCTTTTTGAGCATGAGGCAGGGGGTGTTATCGTCGAATACGACTATGCCTGTGTCCCCATTGTAGAGTTTGAACATTTCTTGGTTCTTGGTGATGATGAGCAGTTGTCCGGGGAAGTAGCCGGAGTCATCCCATTGGATTGTTTCACCTTGCTTTTTCTTTTGTGCGCGCCAAAGGCTCTTGATTTTACTACAAACTTTTTTATTGATGTTTTCGATGCCGCGGAGTCCTCGGCGTTCGGCGCAGAGGATGCGCTTTGTCAGCGAGAGCTGCCAGATTTCGTTACGGCGGGCGGTTTCGCTGTGGTCGGTGTCGCTTGCTTCGGTGCCGGTGCGCTCAGGGTGGATGTTTTCTGCAAGTGCGGGGAGTTGTGCAAAGTCGCGGGACCATTCGGCGATGAAGTTTTCAATGCGTTTGTCTTCTTCTTTTTTCGAAAGCGGTGTGGAGTCGGTTTCGAGTTGCTTGTAGAAAACCTTGTCCTTGAATTGCGTGGTTGCTGCGTTGTCGCTTGCAGTGTCGGGGTTGCGCGTGGAATCGTTGGAAACT
Source organism: Fibrobacter succinogenes (assembly GCF_902779965.1). Taxonomy (NCBI): domain Bacteria; kingdom Pseudomonadati; phylum Fibrobacterota; class Fibrobacteria; order Fibrobacterales; family Fibrobacteraceae; genus Fibrobacter; species Fibrobacter succinogenes. The sequence goes on from NZ_CACZDK010000016.1 coordinate 28,241, forward strand.
GCGCCGGAGGTTGTGAATTTGTGCGGAACAAACTTTGTGTTGTCTTTTGTTTCTGCAACGGTTTTGATTTCGGCAGCGAGTTTTCCGATGTTGGAACGGTCGTCGAATCGGTTGGATTCGTTGAGCTTGACAGAAAAGTTGCTACCACTTTCGTTCACTTTGAGGATTTCGCCGAGGACGGCTCCTGAGTCAACTGAGGGGAGCTGGAACGGGTCGCCGAGAATGAATATTCGTGCGCCTTCGGGAATGGCTTCGAGGAGGGCGGCGAACATTTCGATGTCGATCATGCTTGCTTCGTCAATGACGAAAATTGAATTTTTGGGGAATTGTTCTTCGCGGTTGAACGAAAAGCCGCCTTTGCTTTTGGAGAATCGGAGTAGGCGGTGGATAGTGCTGCTTTCGAGTTCGTTCAGCTTGCGGAATATGGGTTCGTTTGTACCGGTTTTCTTTTCGTCGCGGATTCTAGCGAGACCATCGATGAGGCTTTCTCGCATGCGGTCGGCAGCTTTGCCGCTTGGTGCTGCAAGGTAAATGTTCCAATCGAGCATGTCGCTATGGCTTTCGAGTAGATTCCACAAGATGTAAAGGACGACCGTTGTCTTGCCTGTGCCTGGGCCGCCTGTGATGACGAGGTTTTCGGTTTGCCCGCGGATGATGGCTTCGGCTTGGCGTTTTTTGATGAGGAATTGTTTGCCGTTGCCGAATGGCTTACACATGCTCGCGATTTTTTGCGTGCAGTTTTCGATTTCTTTGTCGGCGGGGGTGTGGCCGTTTTTGAATAAGATTTTTGCGGATTGTTCGATGACGCATTTCGCATCGAAGTGCTTGGTAAAGTAAAGGTGAGCGCTGCTCTCGCGTTTGGCGAGAATGAACGGGCAACTTAAAGCGTCTTCGACGGAAGTGGTGTCGGTTTCGCGGCTTTCCATGATGGCAGAAAAGTCGTTTGTCAGAATGTCTTGGATGCCTTCGGTGATGATGTTTGCAAAATCGTCTGCGCTTGCAAAATTGCTTTCGTCAATGTCTTCTTCGGCGGTGCTGATGCGGAGCGTAACGAGGCCGTTCCATTTGCGTGCCCACATGTCGGAAAATTGCTGGGCGTTCAGTGGTACGCGCGTGTTGCCATCGTCAAGGAGCGATAGGCAGAGCGTTAAGAATTTTTGCGTTTGCAGAGGAACGTCTTTTTTGATTTCGAAAAGTAAATGGAGTAGATGTTTGTCAAGCGCAACGAGGCCGCGCATTTCTGTGAGCGCGTCGATGAATTCGTCAAGCGATTCGGTGGCAAGTAATTTATTATCCATTTTAATTTTCCTCCTTGATGTGGGAGGGCTTTACCATAAGGTCTTTAATTTTCTGGTAGGCGCGTTCGAGGTCTGCAAAGCTGTTCCATGTTTGCGCGTAAATGCCTTTGGGCGTGTTGCCTTCGGTGCCGCGGATGAAGGCATAATAGATGCCGCCGAAATGTTGTTCGAAAATTTCGGAATCGCTCAAGTTTTCGGCAGTGCCTTCGCCATAGAATTGCTTGAGCCATTGGATAAGGCAATAGCTGTAAAGAACTCGTTGGATGGAGTAATCGTTGTCGACTTTTTCTTTGAGTGCTTCGGGCGTGTAGGTGTTGTTTTCGAGCAGGTCTGATTTCCAGTCGAGAATGGAATAGCGTTTTTGACCGTTGACCGTGCGGACAAACAGCAAGTCGATAAAGCCCTTGCAGAAACGCTTGAGAATGTCGGTGTCGGCACGGTTTTCGCGGCTCTTGTCAAGTGCGCGAATCCTGTCATCATTGCTTTCATTGGATGCGCGCGTCTCGCTTTCATTGCTCTCGTTGAGTGCGCGCGTTTCGTCGCTTGCGTTTTGGTTGAATTGTACTTCGGGCTTGTGGTCGCTTTCAGGAATATCTATAAGCGCGAATGTATCAGTTGTTTTAGAACTGCCTGCGATTTCCGGTAACCTTGCGTTTAGTGTATTCCATGTATAGCGTGTGGCAATGTCGATCCATGCATCGCGATGATTCCAGATGGAGAGCGATTCGCGCTTGAATTCTTCTTCGATGATGTTCTTTGTTTGGGAATCGGCGAGAGTATCGTCGAGCGTTTTGAGGGCTTGACCGAATTGATGGAACTTTATGCGTTCGAAAATGCGGTGGAGCGCGTTACCGGCGTGCGAACCGCGCGGGAATCTTTGTGCGGTTTCGTTGAGGTGCGTTTGGTAGTCGAGCGATTCGTCGAATGCAATGGTGCAATCGTGCGCTTCGGTGTCGATATCGTGAATTTGTACAATCGGTGTACGCGTTGTTGCAATTTCGGTACCTTCCGGATTTAAGCGGTCGCCTTCGTCTGTATCGACTATGGAATCGGCTTTGCCAGAAAGCGAACTGTACGAATACTGCATGATGCTTGCATCGGCGAGCTTTTGCTGCAAGCGGACCATTTCGCTTTTTTGATTTACAATGTTGTTCTTAATTTCGTCTGCGGTCAGGGCATTCCCGATTCCTGAAATCGCGTTGAACGGCTTGAGAATGTGTTCCTTGACGGTCTCGCTCAGCTGCTGCGGATTCCAAGTCTCGATTTTCGGTAATGCGGTTGTCAATTGCGGCGCTGTTTCGAGTAGCCCTCTGATGGAGCTTTCGAGGAATCTGTATTCTTCCTTGACGCCTTTGGTGTTTTTCCATTTCTCGTAGCGCGGCAACAGCAATATGGAAGAGGCTCGCGTGAAGTCAACGTAGAAAAGACGTTTCCATTCTTCGAGTTCTTCGCGCTCGCGGGTTTTCTTGGCGCGTTCGCTAAATCCAAGGCGGATTTCGTCGTTGTCGTGATAAAGGAACGGGCCTGTTCCCGGTCTTTTGCCTTTGAAACCTGCAACAGAAATGACAACCGGAAATTCGAGGCCTTTGGACGCGTGAATAGTCATGACTTGCACGGCGTCGTAGTCGCTGCTTTTTTCGACGAGGTTTCCGTCTTCATCATCGGCGTTGTCGCTGTAGTTGGCGAGCGCTTCTAAATGGCGGACTAGGTCTTCGATAGAGCAATTGTGATTGTAAAGGTATTCGATGGCATAATTTCCGATTTGGCGGAGCCTTGCCAAATTTTGCAATCGAGAAATTTCCGTGAGGCGTTCTTCGACTTGCGTGTCGCTGTAAATGCGTTCGAGCATTTCGGCGTAGCGGCGTCTTTGTGCAAGTTCGCGCCAGGCGTTCAATTGCTGGCGTACGGGATTATTCGGGTCGTCAAAGGCGCTGCTTTCGGCGTAGTGAATGTCTTGCTTTGCTATTCTGAAAAAGTCCGTGATGAGCGCTTCGCTTAAAAGTCGCCTATTCCATGCGGAAAAATCGGGAGCATCGATGGCTTTGAAAATGGCAATCCATTCGGCACATTCGCGGCAACTGAAAAGGTCGCTGTCTTTGTAACGGCTGAAGGGTACGCCTGCAGAGCGCATGGCATCTTCGATGGCTTCCATTTCGGCGCGGCTGCGTGCGAGTACTGCAAAATCTTTGAATGTGACGTTCCTGTATTTTGTGCAGTCTTTTTTGTCGAATACTTGCAAGGCTGTTTTTTTGTCATCGACAAACGTACACCAGTCTACGATTTTTTTGACGGCGGTGCGTGCAAAATCGACTTCGTTGATGTCTTCTTCGCTGATCCAAATCGGGGCAATTTCTTCGCCTTTGATTTTTGGCGGAGCCTTGACTTGCGAACTGTTTTGCGGTGGCAGCGACGACTCGAAATCTACGAGTTTTGTAGCGCCTTCGTTGGGCGTGAAAAAGTCGCCTTTAAAAAGTTCGTTGCAGCCGTTGATGATTCCTGTTGTGGATCTGAAGTTTGTTTGCAACGACATGCCGTTGTTGATTTCGTGAATCGCTTTTTGATAGACGTTCACGTCGGCGCTTTGGAAACTGTAAATAGATTGCTTGGGGTCGCCAACGACAAAAATCTTGTCGAAAACAGCGCTGAAAATATCCCATTGCAATTGGTTGGTGTCTTGGAATTCGTCGATAATGGCGTAAGCGTATTGCGCGCGGAGCCTTGTTTTTAAAAGGGATTCGCCTTTGCTTGTGTCGAGTGCGGCGTGATGAACCGATAGAATCATATCGTTGAACGACTGGTATTTCATTTCGGTTTTATACGCTTGCCACTCATCAAAAACGCTCGCGGCTTGCGATATCAAGAATTGGTTCAGCAAAATGCTATTGATAGAACCGAGTAAATCCTTGAGGTTCTTAAACGCGATAAAGGCTTCATATGCATTTGCCGGCCAAGTTGTTTGGATAAATTCACTATCCTTGAACGAAACGGCCGAAAAAAGCGCACTCCCTTTTTGCCATTGCTTGATAATGTTCAGAAAATCGCTGATGCAATTTTTAGAAGTCTTGCCGAACTTTTCGGACGGATGCTTTTCGAGTGTTGCGTATGCTTCGCGGAAAGCGGGAATGTCAAGGACATCGTCAAATGTGCTGACGGCTGCGATTGCTTGCAAGTCTTCAGTGCTTAAAACGGTATCGCCAATTTTAGTATCTTCGGATTTGTCGAGCGGAATGATTTCGCGGTCGCCTTCGCTCCCTTTGTAAATGTTCGTAATGCTCTTGAGACCGTCAATAATTTTTCTTGTAATCGCTTGTGCGGAATCGTGCTTGATCAAGAACTGAAAATCGGAATTATCGCTCCAGCGGTCTCGAATAAATTGCTCAATGAGATTTTCGACTTCGGCATCGTCAATCATCGACATGTCAAAGGGCCTGCCCGCATCGTAGGCGTATTCTTTTAGCGCTTTTTGGCAGAAAGAATGAATCGTGAAAATGGCGGCGTTATCGACGTCTTGATATGCCTTGGAAAAAAGTGCAAGTGTCGCGTTGTCGAGTTCTTTTTCGCTCTCGTTTGTTTTGTCCAGCTTTTTGCTGAGGAGAACTTCGTCGATTTTTTTGCGGATGCGGTCTTTTAATTCGCCCGCCGCTTTTTCGGTGTAGGTGACGATGAGAATTTTTTTGAGCGGTGTCCCGAGGCTAATGAGTTTTGCCACCATCAATTGGATGGTGTATGTTTTGCCTGTTCCTGCAGAAGCTTCGATAAAAAGGCTTTTGGAAGGATCGAATTTTTGGAGACTGAAATTTTCCATGATTAAGCCTTCCTTTTCTTAGCGGTTTTTCCCGATTCGCTTTCGTCTATCGTAAATTGCATAAGGCCGCGCATTTTTTGTGTGGCTTCTTTCCACTGATCTGTAAAGTTAATTGCGTCAAAGCCCACATCTGTGATGGGGTCGAATAGCGTTTTTTTGTCGAAGTATTTCCAGGATTCGCTGAGCAGTTTTTCTTTAAAGGCGCGAATGTTGATAATTCCCGATGCGTCAAGCATGTTTGCGGGAACTGCCTTGGAATATGGGAGTTGCGATTCATCGCCAAATGCAGCCGTGTAAATATCTTGCAAGATTTCGGTTGCTTTGTGCGGTGTTATGGCAACGGTGGCACTTGTTGCGTCTTTTGAAATATCGCCGTTGTAGATTGTGATTTTAATAGTTTGTTCTTTTTTTGCAATGCTTGTGTTGCAAGCTCTTTGTGCAATGATGGCAAGGGCCTTGATGTAAGAGGGCAAGAACTTGGATAAGTTTGGATTTTTATCGGACGAAGAGACCGAAATCATTTTTGTGACTTTGTCGAGATCGTTGTTGTCGCACCAATCTAGCGTACCCGAAAGTGTCCACTTGCCGGTGGCGTTTTTGCGATTGAGCTGGATGTCCTGAATTTTAGCTTTGTAACTCCAGGAATCCTTGATTTCGTTGATGAGCGAGTCGCCCATTTGCTTTAGAATTTGCGACTTGTACGATTCTATTTCGGCAAGCAATTTTGTTCCGAAAATGCCGTCTGGCATGTTGCCTTGGAGCGCCGATTCCTGTTTGAATTTTTCGAGTTCATCGGACTTGTGCGAAAGTTCTGCAGCGACCATCATTTTGAGGAGTTCGCTTTTTTGCAATGCATCGAAAAGGATGGGTTCGAACATTTCCTTTTCGAGATCATCAGAATTGGAAGCGGCTAGCATTTGGCTGATGCGGAACTCGAACGGATCTTTCAAGAATTCGCTGAGCATGTATAGCGGAACGCGTTCGGGGCATTTGAAGTTGACGTTCTCTGTCGCGGTTTGCATGGCACCCGTTTTCGGATTCACATGTGCAAAGCCGTCTTGCATCATGTTGAGGAATGCACGTTTGTTGCGAAGGCTTTTTTGCGTGAAAAGTTCATCGAAATTGCGGGTTTCGTCAAGCGAAATTTTGTTTTCGGGCCATGCTTCTGACGGGCTGATTTTCGCGGCTGTCCCATTTTGGCGCTTCTCGGAATCGGCGATTTCATTTGTTGCACTTCCGGCGGCATCTCCCACGGCGTTTGTCAAAAACTTCCGTATATCGTTTACAACCGAAGTCGGGTAAAGTTCGGCATCCTTGCGGATGTCTTGATTCACGTAGCTCACGTGGAAACTTTCGCTTGTGCTCATGAGCTGGCAAAGGAATGCGTAACGGCGCTTTGCGATGGGCGAGTCATCGCCCGGCCACGGGCGGCAAGATTTGCGCAGGTCAAGTGTGTTGTGCTGTTTTGCTCCTGGGAAGTTCATGGAATCTCCGCCGATAAAGAATAAATGCTTTACGGGGATGATTCTGTTTGGGATAAAGTTCATGAACGTAATGCCGTTTACGAACAATGTACCGCAACTGTAAGCTGATGATTGCGCCGCCGTGAGAAGCGTTTGCTTGATGACTTTCCACGAGATGCTTTCGAGACCCGCGTCTATTTGGTTGCGGAGTCCTTCGATGGCTTGCATGACATTGCTTACGATGATCGTTTCGCTTGCAAATCCTTCCGGTGCGCCTGACATCGAAATCCATTCGTTGAGGAAATCGGTGAGCTTGTCGAGGTCCGTGACTTGTCCGACTGCTCCGAAATCCATCCACTTTTTGAGCGTGTCAATACAATCGACAAATTTGCAAAGAGAGCGATTATCGCTTGTTGCCATGTCGGAATACGGCATGAGAATGTCGCCCGATGTCATGACGGGATTCTTCGTCATTTTTGCAAGGAGCAATCGGCGTACGCCGCCGAGCCAATCTTCTTTTTTGTGCTCTCGGTCGCGATAGACGTTTGTGCCTTCAATCCAACTTTCCCATTTGCCTACGTCATCTTCACTGATGTGGCGTGTTTGCTGTACGACCGGATTGCGCAGCAATGCAAAGAATGTCGGGCGTGTGATTGTTCCTTGTTCGAGGATTGTAAACAAGTTATCTAGAACGTTCTCGGTTTGCGAACTTCTGGCGGGCGAATCGACAATGGCAAACGGAATGTGCAAAAAACTGTCTTTATCGTTCTCGCTGGCGTATTTCTTGCGTTCTGGAGTCTGGTCAAAAATTGTTTTGATGGCGGTGCGGTAACTATCTAAATCGGGCGATACCACGAGAATGTCGTTTACGCGCGCGCCTTGCTGCATGAGCTTGCAGATAGAAGTGTGCAATGCTTCGACTTCGCGAATTTTGGTTGGCGCAGCTGTTACGTCTAAAGAAGTATCTGTGCGCTTGCAATCGTCAGCGCTAAAGTCGGGCAATGTGTTGATGCGGTTTGCAATGGCGTATTGCACTTTGTGCAAAAGCGTGTCGTGCGGTAGCTCGCTTGCATCGCTAATTTCGTCGCTAGCACGAAAGTCAAAATCGTAATTGGCGGCTTGGCACCAGAGCTTGATGTTGTCGCGCCCTGAACGGCCCCAATTGCAAAGCAACGTATTTTCGGACTGCGCTTCATCGTGGGTGTATTCGGGAATGTCATCGACATCGTTGCTGTCGCCTGCTTCAGAAATATCAACGGACATCCTTTCGCGAACTTTGTTTATAGTCCCGGTGTTGTCGCTCCATTGCCCGTCTCGTGAAACCCAATTCCTGTGGATAGTCGCGCTTTGATTGTGGACCGTTGAAGTGTCTTCCCAGAATTCCATGCAGGGGTTTTGAATGTAAGCGTAAACGTCGTGCGTCTCGGCATATTTCTGCAAGATGACGCGGTAGAATTGCCCCATGCCGCCCAAACCGAAAATGAATAGCGGTGTGTTGCCGATGTGCTCCGTGTGGAAGTTTACGTTGCCTGCGTTGTCGTGGCATGCAATGTACAGATACGGAATCGTCATGTATTCCGTGCTTTCGCCATTTTTGCGCTTGGCCTCGTTCTCGAAAACTTCAGATAAAAGCGAAGGCTTGCCATCGTGCGCGTGGAATATCGCGGAGTACAAATCGCGCTGCCATTTTTCACGCTGTGAAATTTCGCGGTTCGTGAGTCCGAAAAATGAATCGAGTTTCCCTTGTTTCCATTTATCGAGAATGCCCGGTGCCGAAGTGCTGTCTATGCGGCGGATGAAATTGCTCGGCCTGCTTGTCTCGTATTCCAAAAATAGCGAAGCCATCTTACTTGCAAAATCAAAAAGATGTGTCTCGTCAAGTTTGCCGTCAATCACCAAGTAACGCTTGACTTCTTCGTCCATTTGCAGATAGTTCGGGATACCGTTAGTCTCCTTGACAAGATGCGCAAGGATAACGTTCCTCAACATGTCGGAGTTTAATTTTTTCTTGTGCGTGTCATCGCCAATAAGGATTTCCATGAGAAAACGGTCGATCATCATGGAATTGAAACCGACAAGAGACTTCTTTTTTTGCACCCATTTTAACCTGAACCATTGCTCCAGTTTTGGGTCCGGAAAAAGAACTGCCGGTGCTTCAAACGGGTTTGTCCAAGCCTTGGAAACGGCTTCGATCATTTCGTCGGCAAGGTTTTCGAGGTTCAGTGCAAATTTCAGGTACAGCATGAGTACAATATATCTTTTTGCAAAAAACAGAAAGCCTTCGGCTGGTCGACCGAAGGCTTGTTAATCAAGGAATCATGAAAATCAAATGTGTTGCGTTTTAGATAATCTTAGTCTTGTGGCTGCTCGTGGTGTTCCGGGCCGTGTTCGCCTTTGCCATGCTTGGCGTGCTTCATGTGTTCGAACTGCATGGACTTGAACTTTTCCAACTGTTCTTTGGTGAGAATCTTGTTGAAGTCCTTTACGCCCTTGATTCTGTGGTTGAGCAAACCTTCTTGAGCCTTGAGGATATTAGCCTTGGCTGCGGCGATTTTCTTGTCGTCATTGCTGTCGAGGGCTTCGCGGAGAGTCTTTTCGGCTTCCTTCTTTTGTTTGCGAAGTTCCTTGAATGTAGAATCCATCACGCGACGTTGCTGTTCCAAAGCGGCCTTTTGTTCTGGAGTTACTTGCAGTACTGAGTCCATGAAGGCTTCGCCTTTCTTAAAGTCGAATTTCTTATCGAACTTCTTGTCGAAATGCTTGCCTTTGAAGTTCGGATCGCGAGGTGGTTCGCCGCGGAAGTGGTCGCCTTTGTGGTGCGGGCCTTCGCCGAATTCTTCACCATGGCGCATGCAACGTGGGCATTTGCAGTCCGGGCCGCAAGGGGCTTTCTTTTTGCAACAGTCTGCTTTTTTCTTGCAGCAGTCCATGTTCTTCTTGCAGCAATCACCAGGCTGGAATTCGCAAATTCCGTTTTTGGAACATGTCGAGAAGCCGGCGTTGTTGAATGCGAATGCTCCAATGAAGAAGCCGAGAGAGCAAGCGAAAATAATCAAGCTTGCGATGAAGGTTTTTGTTGAAGCGTTCATTATTTTGTCTCCTGTAATAAATAGCTGATGGATTGATAGGTATCCAAATTTTCCAGTTCGTCGTCGCTTGTTTCGCCAAGGTCGTTGTACCACGAGACAAGTTCATCGGAAGCGATATTCTCGATGAGGAGTGCTTCGGTGTCCATCTGGTTAAAGATGGTAAAGACGGCGACGAATGCGACGACTATAAGACTTGCGGCGAGTGCATAAATAGATCTCGTCTGGACAAGTTTCAAAAATTTCGTTTTCTTCGAAGAATCGAGTCTTGCGCAGACCTTTTCCCAAGAATCTTCCCTGGGTTTGATTCTATCGAGTTTTGAAAAATCGATTTGATCACGCATAGTTCGTGTTCTCCTGTAAATAGTTCTTGACTGCGGTTCTTGCTCGGCTGAGCCTTGCCTTGATGGTTCCTTCGGGCATGTTGTAAATCTCCGATAGATCCTTGACGCTTAGGTCTTCGGCATCTTTGAGCCAAAGCATGCTTCGCGTTTCGGCGGAGAGTTTTGACAGCCCAAGTTCCAAGAGTTCCGGGTCGTAATCCAGTTGTTCCTCGTGCTTGCTTCCGATGGCGGAAACCGTCACGAGCTCGATATGTTCCTCTTCGAGTTCGGCGTGGCGTTTTTTGGAACGCAGCCTCATGAGGCATTCGTTTACGGTAAGACGGTACAACCAGGTGTTAAGAGCGCTTTCACCGCGGAAGTTCTGGATCTTGCCGGGAACGGATACAAAAATGTCCATCAGAATATCTTCAGCCTCGTCGCGATTCTTGAGCATTCTGAATGCGAGGTTCAGCACGTTTGTACTGTGGGCCTTCCACAGCATGCCAAGCGCTTCGCGGCTGCCTTCTTTGATTTTCTTTATGATGACCTTTTCGTCCATTTCGCTATTTTTGATGCGTGGGATGGATGGTAGGTTGCATGGTTGCAAAAATTTTTTTTGAGCGTTTCCAATAACCAATGACTAATATCTAGTAACTAGTAACTATGAACTAGTAACTATGAACTAGTAACTCAGAACCATTTAATTATATTATATAGCGATGCAAAAAATCCTTTTTGAAAAATTAAAAGAGGCTTTTGCCTCCGTTTTGCCCATCACGCTTATTGTGTTGCTGGTTTCGCATACTCCGCTTGTCTCTTTTTCGGTGAAGGAGCAAGTTGTTTTTTCGATAAGCGCTATTTTTTTGATTGTGGGAATTGGTCTGTTTAACTTGGGAGCGGACCTTGCCATGACGCCGATGGGGGCGTATGTGGGTTCTGGCCTTACCAAGTCGCGTAGGCTTTTGTTGCTTGTTTCGGTGTGCTTTGTGATGGGCGTTCTCATTACGGTGGCGGAGCCGGACTTGTCCGTGCTGGCAGAACAGGTGAAAAATGCCGTGCGGCCGATTTTGCTGATTTCGACAATTGGTGTGGGTGTCGGGATTTTTTTGCTCCTTGCGATTTTGAAGATTGTATTCAAGAAAGACCTTTCGCTGATTATCATTTTCTTTTATATGGTGCTGTTCATGCTCGGCATGCTCATGGTGTCTGTCGGGCGGAATGCCTTTGTGCCGCTTGCGTTTGATTCCGGTGGCGTGACGACGGGACCGATTACAGTGCCGTTTATCATGGCGCTTGGCGTGGGTGTAGCAGGTGCGATTGGCGGTAAGAACGCATCGGAAAATAGCTTCGGCTTGATTGCTCTTTGCTCGGTAGGGCCAATTTTAGCGTTGATGGGCTTGGTCGTTTTTTCGAAGGGCGATTTGACTTATGAACTTTCGACTGCGGCGTATTCTATTGAAGCTAGCCTTGGCGAACACTTTTTGCCGGTGGTGCTGACGGTTGCAAAAGAAGTTTTTATTGCGCTTGCGCTGATTGTTGCTTTCTTTGGAGCTTTGCAATGGACAGTGCTTAAACTCCCGATGGTAAAACTTGTACAGGTGGGTGTCGGGATTTGCTATACGTTTATTGGGCTTGTCATTTTCTTGACCGCTGTAACGGTCGGATTTATGCCGATTGGTTTTGAAATCGGGTGTGAGCTGGCGAAACGGCCGCATGCGCTTGTGACGGCGGGCTTTATCATTGGCATGGTGGTGGTGCTTGCAGAACCGGCGGTGCATGTGCTCAACAAGCAGGTCGAAGAAGTGACGGGCGGCCTTGTGACAAAGTGCTCCATGCTTATTGCGCTTTCAGTGGGCGTCGGCATTTCGATTGGGCTTTCGATGCTCCGCATTATTATCGGGTTCCCGATTATTTATTACCTGTTGCCCGGTTACTTTATTTCACTTGGCCTTTCGTTCTTTGTGCCAAAACTTTATACCGCGATTGCTTTTGACTCTGGTGGTGTGGCAAGTGGTCCCTTGACTTCGAGTTTTATTTTGCCTTTGGCGATTGGCGCCTGCTCCGTGATTCACGACGGCGGCGATTCGATTTTGAATTACGCGTTCGGGATTGTGGCGATGGTCGCGATGACTCCGCTCATTACGATCCAGGTGCTTGGCTTCAAGGCGATTGTGGCAAGACTTTGGCGCAACAGAATGATGATGCGTCGCTTGCAAGATGCTGATGACGAACAAATTATTGACTTTGTGTAGAGGCGATTATGGTTGAAACTGTGAAAAAAGTTTTGAAAAGAAGTACGCCTCAGAAGGTCCATTCTAAGGTCTCGATGAATCGTCTCAAGATTCTTGTGACTACGGTGATGCGCTCGAAGGCCGACTTTTATATGGACTACATCCAGTCTTTTGGGGCGAATGTGCAGTTTGTTCTTTATGGGCATGGCACGGCTCCGCGCGAAATCTTGACAGCGCTAGGACTTGCGGACCCTGAACGTGCCGTAATTGTGAGCATTATTGGCGAAGACCATGTGCCTGCTGTTTTGGAATGCCTTGAAGAAAAATTCAGGACCATTGTAAATGGAAAAGGAATTGCTTACACGATACCGATGTCGAGTGTGATTGGCAAGTCCGTATTTAACTTTTTGAGCGACAACCGTTCCCAGGTGGGGAGAGGATAATCATGAAAGCGAATACACATGAATTAATTATTTGCATTGTGAATAACGGATTCTCCGATACCGTGATGGAAGCTGCAAAGGACGCTGGCGCTCGCGGCGGTACGGTCTTGAACGCTCGCGGAACGGCAAACAAAGAAGCGGAATCGTTCTTCCATATTGCAATCCAGCCAGAAAAGGAAGTGGTGATGATTCTTGTGCCGTTGAACGTGAAAGATGCTGTGTTGCATGCTTTGTACGAAAAAGCAGGCCTTGATACGATGGGGCAGGGAATTGCGTTCGCGCTCCCGGTCGATAACGTGGTTGGGCTCACGCCGTGGAAGGTGGAGCACAAAGCACCAGAAGAAAAGAAGTAGAGAGTACAGTCACTGGGTTGGGCTAAAGCCCCAACTCTTTGGCTCGGTTATAAAAATGAGTAAACTCATTTTTGCAACGCTCGCCTTCTGAGTTGTCTTCAGGCTACGCCTTTCAGGATGACGTTTGGCGTTACACCTTTACATTGAAGTATTCGATTTCGGGGTGGCTGATGTAGAGACCGCTCACAGAGGCTTGCGGGTACATGGCTCCATTTTCGGTGAGGCTGATGCCTACGCTGCCAAAATCGATGAGCTTTGCAATGTTGAAAATTTCCTTGATGTTCGGGAGCACGGGGTAACCAACGGCCGGGCGGATGCCCTTCCAACCGTTGTTGCGTTCGAGTTCCCGGCTCAAGTATTCTGCGCCTGCTTCGGCGAGGCGGTCGGCAACGGTCTGCATGAGGAGAACGTCGTAATCGCTGCCGCCCTGTTCGGCTTTCAGCTTTTCTAAGCGCTTGACGAAGGTATCGCTCATGGTCACGGCGAATGCGCCCACGATGTCGCGGAAAACGTCCTTGCCTGCAGGGGAGGCGAAAACGCTTGCGGTGTTTGCGTTTGCGGGGGCGATGTAGTCGCAGAGTGCAAGGCAAGTGCCTTCGGGGTTCTGCTGGCGTGCGGTTGAAACTTCGACGAGGTCTGCATCGGTGCCTGTGCGGCCCGTGTTGAAGATGACGGAGTTTTCAGTACCGGCAGCAGGGTAGAATGCTTGAACAGCGCGGAGGGAGTATTCGGGCTTTGTGAGCGACTTGATGAGCGCTTCGGCATCGGCCTTGAGCTTTTTCGCTTCTTCTTCTTCGGGCTTGATTTTCCAAGTGAAGAAGAAGTATTCCCAGCTGATGAGCGGGATAATTTTTTCGATAGGAATCGGCGGGAGCTTGCTTTCGCCCATGAACGGCGGTTCCACTGGCTGGTACTTGCTCCAGTCGCATTTGTAGCGGCGTTCTTCCGGCGTGGAGGTTGCTGCGGCCATGGCGTTAGCAGCTTCGGTCTTGATGCCGTTTTGCTTGTCGCGGATGCGTTGCTGCTCTTCGCGGTTTTCTTGAATCGTTTGTTCTCGTGTGGCGGGGTCCAGCAATTTCTGGGCAAGGCCCGGATTGCTAGCGGCGTCGCGCACATGGAAAACAGGACCGTCATAGCACGGAGCGATTTTCACGGCGGTATGCGTAGGCGAGGTGGTGGCGCCACCGACGATAATTGGAATGCGCTGACCGGCGGCCTGCATGGCCTTTGCAACCGTGCACATTTCTTCGAGAGACGGCGTGATAAGACCGGAAAGGCTCAAGATATCTGCTTTGTTTTCAATTGCGGCCTTGACAATCACATCTTCAGGAACCATCACACCGAGGTCTACCATGTCATAGCCGTTGCAAGCCATAATCACGGAAACGATGTTCTTGCCGATGTCATGCACGTCGCCCTTGACGGTTGCGATGACGATTTTGCCGCGACTTGCGGCGTTTGCGTCTTTGCCGGCTTCGATGTAAGGCTGCAAGATTTCCACGGCCTTCTTCATGGTTCGTGCGGTTTTCACCACCTGGGGCAAGAACATCTTGCCTTCTCCGAAGAGACGGCCCACTTCGTTCATGCCGTCCATCAGCGGGCCGGAAATGATTCCGACGGGGCTGTCGCCACGGTTGATGAGTTCCATCAAGTCGGGTTGAAGCGTTGTAGAAGTTCCCTTGAGGAGAGCTTCTTGCAAGCGTTCTTCGGGCGTGGTGGGCTTTGCTTCGGCGGCTTTTTCGTTTGCGTCGCTCGTTGCGGAACCTGCGCCGGTGCTCATCGCGAAAATGGCCTTTGGATCGTACTTGGCGCCGGTTTCTTTGGCTTTGGCCTGGGCGGCTGTCATGCGGCTTGCAATTTCAATCAAGGCTTCGCTAGCATCCGGTTCCGTATTGAAAATCACTTCGGTAATTGCCATGCGGAGTTCGAGCGGAATCGTCTTGTATTCGATAATGGCGCTCGGATTCATGATCGCCATGCCCATGCCGTTCGGGATGGCGTAATGCAAGAATGTGGTGTGCATGGCTTCGCGCAAGTAGTTGTTGCCGCGGAATGCAAAAGAGAGGTTCGAAAGACCGCCCGAAATGCGCACACCGGGCAGGTTGTCCATAATCCAGCGGACGGCACGGATAAAGTCTATGGCGTAGGCGTTGTGTTCCGCCATGCCGGTAGCGACCGTCAAAACGTTCGGGTCGTAAATGATATCGGATGGATCAAAGTGAAGTTGCTTCACCATGATATCATAAGCGCGGGACGCAATTTGTACGCGGCGCTCGTAGTTGGTGGCCTGGCCTTCTTCGTCGAAGAGCATCACGATCACGGCGGCGCCGAGGCGCTTCACGGTGAGCGCGTGTTCGATAAAAGCCTTTTCGCCCATCTTAAGCGAAATGGAGTTCACGATGCTCTTGCCCTGGATACACTTGAGGCCTTCTTCGATGACTTCGAAGCGGGAGCTGTCGACCATAATAGGCACGCGGCTTACAGCCGGGTCGGAGGCGATCAAGTTCAGGAACGTGCGCATTTCGGCGGTCGCATCGAGGAGGCCGTCGTCCATGTTGACGTCAATGACGTCGGCGCCGTCATCGACCTGCTTACGGGCGATGTCGAGCGCTTCTTCGTAATTCTTCTCGTTGATGAGACGCAGGAACTTCTTGGAGCCCGCGACGTTGCAACGTTCGCCGACCTTGGCGAAGTCCTCGGCGTTGCAGCTGTCGGCGCCGTTGCTCGGACGCACTTGGTCTTTGAACAACGGTTCCAGACCGGCGAGGCGGAGACGCGGACAAGTGACATACTTGGGCGCGGGTTCGCGGCGCTTGTAGTCAGCCGGGAGTTCGTCGAGCATCTTGCGCATGGCGGCGATATGTTCCGGAGTCGTACCGCAGCAACCGCCAATCATGTTCACGAGCTTGTCATCCAGATAAACTCGCATCAGGCGGACCATGTCTTCGGGCGTATCGTCGTAACCGCCGAACTGGTTCGGAAGGCCTGCGTTCGGGTGGCAGCTGAGGTAGCACGGGGCTACAACGCCCATGCGGCGGAGGTACGGCACCATACCGTCTGCACCGAGACCGCAGTTGAGGCCGATGGAAAGCGGATGCATGTGCATCACGCTCACGGCAAATGCTTCGACCGTCTGGCCAGAAAGCGTACGGCCGGAGGCGTCGCTTACGGTCATCGAAAGCATCACTTCGATCGGCTTGATTTCAGCTTCGGGAGTGCCTGCTGTTTTGGCGGCGGCGATTCGTGCTTCGTTCGCCTTGCTGTAGGCGCTGAGGGCGGCCTTGGCGTTCAGCGTGTCAAAAATCGTTTCGATGAGGATGGCGTCGACGCCTTCTTCCATTAAGACTGTGATTTGTTCTAAATACGCATCTTCAAGTTCGTCAAAAGTGATGGCGCGGCTTGCCGGGTCGTTCACGTCGTCGCTCATGGAAAGCATCTTGCTTGTGGGGCCGACGTCACCCAGAATGTAGACCTTGCGGCCGTACTTCTTGAAGCCTTCTTCGGCGGCCTGCTTCGCTATCTTCACGGAAGCACGGTTCATTTCCGCGATGCGGTGTTCCTGATGGTATTCGTGTTGGCTCACGCGCTGGCTTGAGAACGTATTCGTGGTGAGGCAATCTACGCCTGCATCCACGTAACGACGCTGGATGTCGAGAATGATGTCGGGCTTTTCGATGGAGAGCATATCGTTGTTGGCGCCCTTGATCCCGTAAGTCTGGATAACAGAGCCCATGCCGCCATCGAGCAGCATCATCTTTGATTCGAACGCTTCGCGAAGAGTCATTTTATTTCCGTGTTTAAAATTCGAATTTATGCGTATATTTGTTTTTATGCATAAAAATAGAAAATGCTAGGACGGTTGTCACTAGCAATGAACCCATAATACCCTAAATTACATATTCCTAGTGAATGGGAAGGTCTTTAAAAAGTTACAATGAAAAAGCGATGCGGGTGACTTATAACTACTTAATTAGTATAGATTTGCACTCATGAATATCGTCATTTATGCGCTTTTTGCTCTTTCTGGTTTTGCGGGTCTCATTTACGAGGGGTCGTGGGCTAGGTACCTTAAACTTTTCCTCGGACATTCGAGTTACGGTCAGGTGCTCACGCTCTGCATTTACATGGGCGGGCTTGCGATTGGCAGTTTTGTCGCGGGCAAGCTTGTGGAGCGTGTGAAGCGTCCGCTGCTCGGGTATGCGGCGGTGGAGCTTGCTATTGGTATTGGTGGGTTGATTTACCACCCGATGTACATTTGGATCACGGATTATTTTTACGATTCGAATTTTGTGGCGGGGTTGAGTTCGCGCGGAGCGGAAATTTTGAAGGTGGTGCTGGCGACGGGTTCGACGCTACCGATTGCGATTGCAGTGGGCATGACGTTCCCGTTTATTGCGGCAGGTCTCATGCGCAAGAGCGGTGCCGAAGTTTCGCTCCCGATGCTTTACTTTACGAACAGCCTCGGCAGTGCAATTGGTATTTTGTTCACAAGCTATACGCTGATTCCTGTGCTGGGTAACCATGCAACTTTGTGCGTAGCGGCTTCGATTAACTTTTTGCTGGCGGCGATTTTCTGCTATATCGGCTATACGGCACCTTCGACGCACGAAGAAGAACTTGAAGAAGAAGGGGTTGGAGCGCTGGCGACTGCTGGCGGGGATGCCGTTGAATCTCGTGAAAATGCAAATCGTACGGAACCTCTTAATGAAGACTACGTGGCGGAACACAAGCTTGCGATGCCGCCGAAGAATATGTGGTTCTGGATTGCGGGGATTACGGGACTCACTTCGTTTGTCTATGAAATCGTGTGGATTCGTTTGCTCTCGCTGTTGATGGGCTCTTCGAGCCATAGCTTTGACCAGATGCTTTCGGCGTTCATTTTAGGGCTTGCAATTGGCAGTGCCGTGAGCGGAAAGTTGTTGAAGAAGGACTCGCTCGTGGTGCTTTCGCTCGCGCAGATTTTCATGGGATTCTTTGCGCTTTGCACGCTGTATTTCTACAAGCCGTTTTGGGAAGGCATGAATGTCGCGAACCAGATTTTCAATACAACGAATGACGGTTATGTTTGCTGGAGCATCTTCAAGTATGCGCTTTCGATTTTGTGGATGGTACCGACGAGTTTCTTTGCGGGCATGACGCTTCCGCTGATTACGCTGATTTTGACGCGTGCGTTCAAGAGCGAAGCCCCGATTGGCAAGGTGTATGGCTGGAATACGGTGGGTTCGATTCTCGGTTCGGCTGGCGGTGGACTTTTGCTGTTGCCGCTTATGCAGCTCAAGGGCTCGCTTGTGCTTGCGGCTGTGCTTGACTTTATGATTGGCTTTATTTTGCTCGTCATTTATCGCAAAAAATTCCGCTATAGCGTGCTCTTTTATGTGATGACGGCGGTGATGATTTTGCCTTCGTTCTTTGTGAATTTTGACCCGCACATGATTACGTCGGGCGCTTTCCGCGCTTACAAGAATTTGCACCCAGACGAGAAGATTGTGGTGCGTGATGGTAAGACGGCGACAATCAGTTTCCATGAATCCGATGTGCATTACTATGTGAAGACGAACGGCAAGGCCGATGCGAGCATGAGCAAGAATCGTGAACGCCCGATTGAAGGCGATGAGCTTACGCAGGCGGCGACCGCGTTTATGCCGATGGCGATGAAGGATAAACCGTACGATGCCGCAATGGTCGGATTTGGCAGTGGCATGGGCGCGCATTATTTGCTCGCAGACCCGCTGGTGCGCGATTTTGACTGCGTGGAAATCGAAGAAGAAATGATGAATCTCGCTCGCGGATTTTATCCGTGGAACGCTCGCGGCTACGATGACCCGCGCATCCATATTTTCATTGATGACGCACAGACGTTCTTCCTCACGAATCGTCGCAAGTACGACTTGATGATTAGCGTGCCGAGTAACCCGTGGGTGAGCGGTGTTGCAAGCTTGTTCAGCCATGAATTTTACACCAAGATGCGCCGCTACATGAAACCGGGCGGACTTTGGGTGCAGTGGATCCAGACGTACGAATTCAACGACTTGCTGTTCCTCAACATCTTGAAGGCGCTCGACGTGACGTTCCCGTACGTGAGTTTGTACAAGGCTCCTGAAGAACCGGACATCATCATTGTCGCCAGTGACGAGCCGGTGATGCAGCGTGCAATTGGACGTTTCAGCACGGATTCAACGCTTGTGAAGGAATTCAAGCGCATCCATCGTGATCCGGATTTCTTTGGCGAACAGAATTTCTTGTTTACATCCAAGATGGTGAAATCGCTTTTGGATGGCGTGGAACCGAACAGCACGTTCATCCCGATGGTCGATAACAAGGCCGAGGAGGCTCGCTTCGTGCATTCGAACGCGCGCATTGTGCAGGTGTTCGACAGCTGCGAAATTTGCTGGCCGGAATATTTAGACTCGGCGGATTATGCGTTGCGTCGCCCGATGAAGGTGCAGTCCATGCTTAAGGCAGGAACGGACAAGTATCGCGAACGCGCGCTGTTGGCGTATCTTAAAGAAGTGAAAAAACGCAAAAAGGCGTTCGATGGCATTTCGGCGATGCTTGCGGTGAATGGCGACGATTCTGCGACAGCTTCAGAAAATGATGCTGATTCCGCGGCAGTCTCTTCCGCGGTAGCTTCGGTGACGGTTACGGTAGCTGGTGAAGAAAAAGCAGCAGATTCAGCAACGGCGGCGAATAGCCTCGTGCGTCCGAAATTCAAAGTGGATGAAACTTCTCCGGATTGGAAAAAGTTCCGCGAAGAATATGTGGAATGGATGCGTGGCATTCCGATGGAAGCTCGCGATACGAACAAGGTTTACGTTAAGGTGCGCAAGCTTGTGAATGCGGGTGCGCTGCCGGAATCGTTCGTGGATGAGTTCAACATTATGGAAACGGCTCGCACCAAGAATTACAGGCTCGCTGCGGAATATGTTGCGAATTTCTACGAAAAGTACGAAGTTGCTGCGATGGATGAATTCTTCTTGCGCAATGCAATTCTCGTTGCTTTCCTTGCGCACAATCCGACGCTTGCTGACGTGCTCTACAAGGAAGCGATCAAGCCGCACGAAGAATTTGCCCCAATCGAGAAACTCCTCATCCAGAAGGAAATCCCGAGAATCCGCAGAAAGTAGGTGGGTTGTCGCGAAAATTGAAAAAACATCGTTTTTTACGTAAAAAACGATTAAAATCAATCGATTTTTACGTAAAATTCTGTATAAATTAATCAAAAATCGTGAAAAGTCCTCGCAATCGAGGATTTTTTTCATTTCATGTGCTGCAAAAATTGAATTTTGGGAGGTTTTGTAGTGTGTTTGATGGCAAAAAATGCTTGATTGCTGGAAAATATTACATACAACGTTGAAAAATTACGTAAAAAACTATGAAAAAGGAAAATTTCTTACGTAAAATCAGTCCTTTTTCGAAAAATTCTTTTTTTTCAAAACAAAAATCGCAGCAGTTCATGTCGCGTTTGTGGCGCGTCTTGTAATCCTGAGCAAAAGGTGCGCATCTTGTCATTCATGAAACTTAACTGGATGTTTCACCCTGCGGGTTCAACATGACGAAAGAGCTGGTACTCAACATGATGAGGGTGCAGACCTTTGGCTTTCAACATAATATGACGTGAGTGTGGACCTTTGTCTTTCATCTGAGCATGACGAGTGCATAAAAACAAAAGGAAGCGACCGGCGCTTCCTTTTTGCAATTAATAACTGTTGACTAAATCAATTAGAACAGGAACGAAATGCCTACGTTGGTGTAGAATGTAAGGAGTGTCGATTTCATGAAAGATTCTTCGACGGTCAAACCCTGATTCAAAAGGTTTGTGAAACTCTGGAACACTCGAATGCTCATGTGGAAATTTCGTGTGAACATGTAGCCGCCTTCGATGGCGAGACCCAATTCCATATTTGCCGGACGGAAGGTATTTGTGCTCTTGTCGGTGTTTCCGCTTACAACTCCACCTTTGGCTTCGGAACTGAATTCAGCATCGCCGGTAAGTACAAGCCCTAGGCTTGGTCCTGCAGCGACAAAGAAGTCGTATTGGTCGAACGTATATCGGAGCATAAGGGGTATTTCAAATAACATAACGTTCATGTGAGCTTTGTTTGTGTAAATTTCCATGTCCTTTTCGTAACCGTAGTGACGATAATTGAACGTAAGCTCGGGAACAAGGCTAAAGTTCTTGGTGAACATCGAAATCTTGATGATGAGGCCTGCGCCTACGTTCCAGCCCGCACCCCATCCGTCGGAATTTGAGCCGAGGAATGTGTTGAAGCCGCCTTGCAAACGTGCTCCAAGGAACACAGACTGCGAAAATCCTTCACTACGCTGCTTGCTAATTTCGGAACGCGATGTAGTCTGCGTCTTGTATCTAGCGTATGCGCTTGCGTATTCTTCGTCGTTTGCAAATTCGCTGTCGTTTGTTCCGTCGTAAGAGCTGGAGTTGTTTTCGCTGGTAGCGGGTCTGGGAGAATCGACAGAAACCCATTCGTCATCATCGGAACTTTGAGCGAATGCACTTGTGGTAAGTGCTAAAACCATGGACGCGAGTAAGCAAGATTTTCTTAAAAGCATGGCGAAATTATAACAAAACGTGGAGGTTCAACGACTTAAAAATATTTTAATACGAGTGAAATAACGAGAAAAAAAAGTTTACAGAGAGAGAATCGCGTATAGATGACCGCAACAGCGTGGATATTGGGAATAATTGTCTCTATTCCGTCCCGCGGATCTCGTTTTTATCGACTGTAAACTTTGGTTTACGTTTAAGAACGGTGCTTTGGGGGGATTATGGGGTAATTGTGGAATGATGGTCATTAAGCCCGGGATTGCAAGTTGCCTTCCCGTTTTTTGGTAAGTCCAAATTTCTCAAGACTGTATCTTCATGATACGGTTATGGCGGAGGTATGGTTGATGATACGCGTGAACAAATATAGTCGTTTTACCGCTTAAATTTTTTTTCCTTAAAATGTTTTTTCAAAAAAATTTATTGTAAATTAATGATAAAAGTTGTTTGAAATTTCAAAGAATAATCACAATTCAGGAAGGACTCATGAAAATGCTCGGTAAAACTTCATTTTCTGCAATTGCAGCGATGGCTGCATTCTCGATGGTGTCACTCACGGCTTGCAGTGACGATGCAGGAAGTAACCCCAATCCGTCGGCTGCGGAAATACAAGAAAAGTGCCGAAGGGAAGGACGTAATGAGCTTTGCCTTGTCGTTTCTGATAAGGGAAAAATAGAGTATTTTCAGAGCTATATGGACATAACCGATGCATTAGAAGAAAGAATGTCTAATGATTTTGCAGGGACCGATATTTCTGTTTATACGAGTGTAGATAGCGCTGGTAATGCTTGGGTTGAAAAACAATGCAATGCCGAAAATGAAGGTTCCGTTCTGGAATTCCGTTATTATCCCTATAAGTTTTCGTACGGATTATATTTCAAATGTTCTGCTAATAAATGGAAAAATGTGTCAGATGAAGATGCTCATTGTCCTGCGACTGCTGAAATAGGCGATATCTGCGATGGCGAGACTTTTGTCCATGGCTTTGGAGGTTCGATAACGCCTATCTATATTTATACATCGTCGGGCTGGACATGGTTTAACTCTTCTTCGATGGGTAATTTTTGCAGAGCCGTTGTTGTTCCGTTAAATCAATATGGTGATTCAAGAACTCCTTTTGCGACATTGATTCTTGATTCCGATACGGATCATCCTAAATACCAATTCGCCCGTTTTGATACTGATAGTCTTGAAAAGTACATGTCTGGCTACTGTGATGTTAAATGGGACTGGTCTGGCTGTGATATCGAAAATGGAGAAGTCTGTGTAGAACGTTCCCGCATTTACATAAAGTCTAATGGTGAATGTGACGAAGATAAAACTATTATGACAGAAAGTAGTGTTTCTACAAAGTTAGCTAACATGTATATCACGGAAACATGCGATGCTGCCAATAATGGCAAGCTCGCGACTGTCGTAGATTCGATTGTTTTCCCGAACGGTCAGGTGCTCAAGCAAGAATTGCAGTACCAATGCGATTCTGACCTTGAACGCTGGAATTTGATGGATTAAAATGCTGAAACGTCTGCTGATTCGGCTGCGGCGGCGGACTAACGCGCTTTTTTTAAGAACTTTAAGCTCCGGGATGGCTGAACGCCTTCCGGGGCATTTTTGTTTAAAAAAAAACGTATTTTTGTTTATAATTTTTATTTTTTTTTAAATATTTTTTTTAAATTGCTGAAATTTGCTTAAAAAAGCCATTTTTGTTTTTAAAACAATGTTGCGATGCTTGGCGCGTTTTTTTATTTTTATGATCATGAAGCCTGTTACCGAATACAAAGATTATCGCGAATATTTGTTGGATTACTATCACGAACGAAAGCGCTGTTCCGCGTTTACGTGGCGCGAATTTGCAAAATTGGCGGGGTTTGCTTCGGGGGCGCATTTGAAACTTGTTTGCGATGGCAAGATGCGGCTTCGCGAAGAAGGGGCGAGAAGAACGGCTCGGGCAATGAACTTACCCGAGTTTGAGCGGGATTATTTTGTCTTGATGGTGCGTTATGAACGGGCGAAAACTGATCTCGAAAAGAAGAAATGTTTTGAAGAAATGCAAGCGCTCTGTGAAGCCAACCGTGTGAAAATTCTCGGAAGCGAACTTTACACCTACTACGAAACGTGGAAACATTCTGTTGTCCGTGAACTTGCTGTAGCGATGCCGGGGGCGAAACCGAACGAAATTGCTAAAGTGTGCAAACCCCCGATTTCTGCAGCGGATGTCAGTGAAAGTTTAAGCTTTTTGATGAAAGCAGGGTTTTTGACGCGTGATATTAAGGGGCATTACCACCAGACGAATCAATCGCTTTCAACGGGACGTTTGAATGTCGTTGCGGTGGCCGTTCATTCGTTGTTGCGCCAGATGGGTGAATTTGCGCTTAATGCTTTGGACAAATTGCCTATTTCGGAACGAAATTTTAGCGGCATTACCATGGGCGTGTCTGCGGAAGGCTTTGCGAAAGTTGCTGAAGAACTTGCCCAGTGTCGCAAACGCATTGTGTCGATTGTCTCTGAGGACAAGAATGTGGAAAAAGTTTGCCGTTTGAACATGCAACTTTTCCCGCTGACGGAAAATATTTGCAATGGCGCTTCTGTAAGAGTTAATCAAAAATAAATTGAGTTTAAACGAGCGAGAGAAAATATGAAATTTCTGTTTTTATTTTCAATTATAGCTTTATTTTTTGCCTGCTCCGAAAACAATATGGCAGGTGGCACAAGCGAAGAAGCCGAAGGCATTGTCGCGATTAAGGATCGCGAAATTGCAGGTGTAACGCAGAAGGGGCCTTTCTTGGTGGGGTCCTCGGTGACGATTCAGGAACTCGATGGAAAAACTTTAGTTCAAACAGGTAGAAGTTTCAAGACAAGCGTAAAAAGTAATTTGGGAGATTTTTCTGTCAAGAATGTGAATCTTGCTTCTCAGTACGCTTTGCTTGAGGTGAACGGCTATTTTCGTAACGAAGTTACTGGAGAAAATTCTGAGGGGATGATTTCTTTAAACGCCCTTACGGATTTGACGAATCGTAACAATGTCAATGTAAATGTTCTTACGCATCTAGAGACGGATCGTGTTCTTAATCTTGTTCAGAAACAGGGCATGTCTTTTGCAGATGCTAAAAATCAGGCTGAGTCAGAAATTTTTTCGTCGTTCGGTTTCACAAAAGATTGGCAATCTCCGGAAGATATGAATGTTTTTTCTGGAGAAGAAGATGGTTCTGATGCGTTGTTTGCTTTGAGTGTGCTGATGCTGGGGAATGGCTCTGTTGCGGACTTTTCTGAACGCCTCGCTTTGGCTGCTCGTTCTTTTGCAGAACGTGGTGAATGGCACGGCCCAGAAAAGGGCGAAGTTGCGGATTGGGCTTATCAACTTGAAAGTGAAGAATATAAGAAAGATGTAGAGCATACAATATTGTCAAAAATCTATGATAATGTGAATTCGTGGAATTTACGTGATGAACCGCCATACTTGTACGCTCCTTATATAAATGGTCTTCTTTATGTATTTTGGACAAAGGAATACAATCTTGGGCTGTGTGATAGAAATCATTCTGGAGATATGAAAAAAGTTACCAATATTCATAGCAAATACTATAATAAAGAGTTTGTGTGCTACTACAACAATGAATCCAGATGTACTGATGATGGTATTGGATGCCGGTGGTATTTGGCTGAAGATCCGTTTTTAATAGAATTGAATAACTAATAGGAGCTTGTTTATGAAATTTACAGTGTTTTCAACTTTATTTACGCTCGGAATACTCCTTTGGGCGTGCTCGTCAGAAAATGTTTCTGGTGGCAATGAAGCCCATGATGGAATGATTAACGGTGTCTCTCAGAAGGGGCCTTTCTTGGAAGGTTCTTCGGTTACGATGCAAGAACTTGACGAAAACTCGCTTGCGCAAACAGGCAAAAGCTTTAAAGGAAAAGTGGTAAATGACAGGGGCGATTTTTCTATCGAAAATGTGGCCTTGGATCATCCGTATGCTTTGCTTGAAGTGAACGGGTATTACCGTAATGAGGTTACCGGGAAAAAGTCAAATGGTTCAATATTCATGAAGGCTCTCGCTGATGTCAGTAAACAGCCGAAAGTGAATATAAACTTGCTTACGCATCTTGAATATGAACGAGTCCAGACTCTGATGGAACAAAATAATATGTCCATTGAAGAGGCAAAACAACAAGCGGATCGTGAAATTTTTGCAGCTTTTTATGCCGATGTCGATTATGACAAGGTTGAATATCTGAACATATTTGGAAATAGCGAAGGCGATGCTGCACTTTTGGCGATCAACGTTCTTTTACTTGGTGAAGAATCGGATGCTGGTTTCATGGAACGTTTTGCCTTGATTGGCCAAGATTTTGCTGCAGATGGCGTTTGGAATGATTCGTTACTCAAAATGAAAATTGCAGATTTTGCTTGCAACGCGAATCGTTCGGGAAAACTTGCGGAGATTCGTAAAAATATCGAATCGTGGAAAATTGCTGATGTCCCAGAATTTGAGCTTTATGTGAATCGTTTTTGGGAAAATCAGTATGGTCTTGGTAAATGCGATGCTTCGAATCTTGGAATGAGGAAATTATTTGTTGATGGTACAGAAAGCTCAGTTTTTCATGATTCTGCGTTTAAATGTAGTGAAAACGGATGGGCTCCTTATTCAAATAGTGAAGTCTATTCTAAATCAGTTACGGAGAAATGTACTGCAGAAAATGAAGGTGATGTCAAAGTTGTGTGGGAAGGAAACGACAAATACGGATACCAGACTTACAATAGGTGTGAACGCGGCTTATGGGTTCGTGGCGACATAAGCCTTACTTGCGATACCGCTGGCGTGCAGGTGGGGGACCTTTGCCGAAAAACTGGAAAGACAAACTTGTTCTTTGCAGCTGGAGGACTTTCTCCATCAGAAAGAGTATTCGCTTATGCAGGCGATGGTGTTTGGGAAGAATGTGACGGCTTGACCAAAATAACCAAGGAATGTACTACAGAAAATGAAGGAGACAAGGAAAGAATCGTTTATGGTCGTGATGATGACACGTTTTCGATGTATTACCAGTGTTCTAGCGACGGGTGGACTGAAATAGATGAGGCTACTTTTTACAACTGCGCGGATTCTGTCTCAGTTAGTGGAACTTGCTCGATTGAAATAGATGGAAAAATGGTTTACTATAAATACGATGATGGACCAATCGTGGTCAATGGCGTGTGGATGAATGGCGGTTGGGTGAAGTCCGGCTATGATCCTGAATTAGGTTTTTGTCCGGTGATTTATAAAACTTATGTTGTCTCTTGTGGGGAAGGTTCAGAATTTAGTTGTAAAGTTGACGAATATAATCAGCCCAAATTACGTGAATCAGGTTGGGTGAATTACTATTGCAGAGCTGGGCAATGGAAACAGTCGAATGTTGTGCCTCGGCAATATACGGATTCCCGAAAGGAAGGCTTGACGGATATGCAATACGATATCCTGGATTTGCCCAAAGAAGCAAAAGTTGGGGACCGTGTAGGTGGATTGCTGGAAACTTGCTGGTATGATGTAGAGCTTTATACGATAGCTGGTTGGGGTGTGTATGATTATTGCTTGTCTCGAAATTATTACCGCTATCGTGAAAATGGTTCTTGGACCTTGGAAACGCAGAGTGAATTTGAGGACTATTTATCTTCTGACCACTTAGGCTGTAATGCAGAAACAGAAGGCGAAAAGAGGTATTCGCTGCCGCGTAATGATAAACCCGGTGCGGTTTACCAATGCGTTTCTGGTTATGCCGAACCTGTCGAATATATCTTTAATCATTACGAAAAGAAATGAGTGCAATGTGTAAGAGTTTTTTTATTACATATAAAAAACGAATGTTTTTTACGCACTTGATTAAGTATTTTGTTGCAAATTAATTTTTGACATTACACTGGAGATGTGTTTATGTTTAATGGGAATCATGTTTGTGCGATTGCAGCGATGGCTGCAATTTCGATGTTGTCGCTCATTGCTTGCAGTGACGAAAATTCAGATATCACCGGTGTTTCGGGAGGATCGGCTCTTTCAAGTAGCTCTACACCTTTGATCGAACAGCCGTCGTCATCAAGTGAACAGGAGTTGTCTAGTAGCTCTGCGCCTTTTGTTGAGACGGAGTCGTCATCGGACGGATTCATTAATCTATGCGAACCTTTGATCGAGGGCGCGATTACTCGGTTTTGGGTGAAAGATGAAGGCGATAGATTGAAGGATGCTTGCAGCGAACCATTGACTGTTATTGGCGATGACATTTATGCAGAAGATTGCAATGCAAAGAATGATGGTCGTGTTTTGTCGCTGTGGAGCGGAAATCCCAAGTATGGTTACATGACTTATTACAAGTGTCAAAAAGACTCTTGGGTTAAAGGCGATATTAGCCTCACTTGTGATACTGCCGGCGTGGCTGTTGGAGACACTTGTGTTAAGCAATATTCGATAAACATCTTTCAGGCAGGGATGAACCCTACGGGTACGGTAGTGTCTTTTGTGTATAAGGGTGACGGCGTCTGGACTAAGGTCGAAACGGAAGATGTTCCTAATATAGGTGATATTAGCTCACGTGTGTATCGTTTGGAAGATGCGCATGGACTTCCTCTGGGTTATTCTATATGGACGTGTTTTATCAATACCGAAGAAGGCTGGGATAATATTGCTTATTTTGCAAATGTTCCGAATGAAATAACCAACGTCTGTGAAGATTATGCGATTATTTATAAAGCGTGTAATGTAGTGCGTCCTGCCTTGGGGGATACTTGCTCTTTTGAATCCGATGGAGAGATGCGCTACTATGTGTCCGTGAAAGCGAAAGAGGGTGAGGTGAATCAATGGCAAGAATTGCTAAGTGAAAACTAACCGCGCAGAATTGTAATTTTAGCTCTGGATGAAACCCTTCCAGGGCTTCTTTGTTTTATAGAAACTTGTTTTTGTTTTATTTTTTTGAAATTTTTTTTATTGAATTTTGTAATTGCCGAAATTTGATCAAAAACGCCATTTTTGTTTTTAAAATAATGTTGCGTTGTTTGGGGCGTGTTTTTATTTTATAAGAAGTTGCGGTATGTAAGAACTTTTTGCTTACAAAAAAAGTTCGAATGTGCTTTTGCGTTTTTAATTGGTTATTTTTATTATAAATTATTTTTGACATTACACTGGAGATGTGTTTATGTTCAATAGGAATCATGTTTGTGCAATAGCAGCAATGGCTGCGTTCTCTATGATGTCGTTTATTGCATGCGGTGACGATGTCGTAAATACTCCCAACCCTTCGACCGAGCCGGTTGCAGATGAACCTTCTGCGGATTCGGTTTCGACAAAAGGACCGTCAGCTGAGGAAATACAGAAAAATTGCCAAAGGGAAGGGCTAAATGAGCTTTGCCTTGTTGTTTCAAGTCCGGGAAAAGTAGAGTATTTTCAGAACGGTATGGACATAAACGATGCCTTGAAAGAAAAAATGTCAAATCATTTTGCTGGGACCGATATTTCTATTTATGTGAGTGTAGATAGTGCTGGTAATAGTTGGACCGAAAAACAATGCAATGCCCAGAATGAGTACAAGTTCTCGAGGCTTGGTTATTACTACCGCAATGAACGTTTCCTTAAACATTTGTCCTTCCAGTGTTTTAATGAGGGACGGTGGGAAAATGTAAAAGATGTTTCTGATAGATGTTCGGAAAATCCCGAATTAGGTGATATATGTGATTTAGGAACATTTTGTATTCAAAATGCACATTCCTGTACGCCCCTTGATGATAGGAATGTTTATACATCATTGGGTTGGATTTCTTTACCCACTTATTATGGACCCTTCCCAACGAAAGGCTTGTTAAATCCCGTAACTCATTTTTTAACATTAGTTCTTGATTCCGATACGGACCATCCCAAATACAAGTATGCCCGTTATGTTTATGAAGGAGCTTGTGCAGACAGGAAGGGTGGAGTTTGTGTAGAAGAATGGGGCTGGGATGGTTGTGATGTAGATCGTGGACAAAATTGTGTAGAAATTTTCCGCATTTACATAAAATCTAATGGTGAGTTCGATGAAGAACGTTCGTTCTTTTCGACAGCGCAAAAGGTTAATAAATTAAAGGAAAAACCTATAACGGAGACGTGCGATGCGGCTAGTGGTGGTAAACTTGCGACTGTCGTGGATTCGCTTGTTTTCCCGAACGGTCAAGTGTTCAAACAGGAATTACAGTACCAATGTGATTCAGAGAGTGAAAAATGGTGTGGGGTAAAACAAGATGTGAGTGCATGCGAAAAGCCGGATGCGAAGGTTGGCGATGTTTGTCCAATTACATATAGCGGACATGTCTCTTTGGGTGGCCCCTATCGCTTGATTTGCTATGTCTATACAGGAAATGGTTGGGTGGAAAAGGGCTCTGACGATTGGTATGCTCTTGGACAAAAAAGTTCTTGTGAAGAAATTATGAATGCTCCCAAGATTGAAACAGAATGCTCTTGGCATGATATGCAGAAAAAAACGGTAGATGGTGTGACTTATAGTTACATCTGCGAAAATCGTGAGTGGCTAGTATGGGATGTTCAGCGAATTGAATAAGCGTACCCTGATGGAAGGCCTGTCGATTCGCTGGTAACTACAGAATAGTTTGTTTGAAAAATAAAGGAGGAATTCCTATGTTTGAAAGGAAAGGTATCAGACTTCATTTTCCCACGGTAGCGGCATTGGCTGCTTTCTCGATGGTGTCTCACGGCTTGCATTGGTGAAGATGTTGCTTCGCCTTCGGGCGAATCAGTGGTTTCATCTGGAACATCTAGTGATTCCGTGCAAGTTAATATTGATGGAGGCGTTTATTCCTTCCCGGCTTGTAATGCGGAGCGCGAAGGATCTGTCGAAAAAATCTTTGTTGGAAATCCAAAGTATGGCTCTGAACGAAGCTTCATATGTGAACAGGGTTCCTGGAACGCAAAAAGTGCAAACGATATTGAGTGTAATCAAACCGATGCGAAAGTTGGCGATATATGCTCAATACATTATGCCGGATATCTCCCATTGGGAGGCCCGATTCGTTTGAGCTGCTATGTCTATACCGAAAAGGGGTGGACGTATAAGGGCTATGACGACTGGTATGATCCTGCATATGCTGGTACTTGTGAAGAACTCCTGAATGCGCCTAAGATTGAAACGGAATGTACTGATGGGGAAAGTGCTGAAAGAACGGTTGATGATAAGGTATATCATTATGCTTGTTCTTCGGGCGAATGGCAAATACATGATATTGAACGCCCTGTATTTGCAGACCCTGCCGAAATGCCGACAGATTCCGATGCGACGGCTGAATAACGTGCTTTTTTAAGTGCTTAGAACTTTGGGATGGCTAACTGCCATCCCTTTTCTTTCGCCTTACGCAAAATTTCTATCTTTTTGCCCGAAAAAAATAAAGGACAATTACTATGGCTAAGTATAATCCGCAAGAGATCGAAACCAAGTGGCAAGCCTACTGGGAAGAACATCAAACTTTCAAGACGGGCGAAGATAAGTCCAAGCCGAAGTATTACTGCTTGGATATGTTCCCGTACCCGAGTGGCGCAGGCCTCCATGTGGGTCACCCCGAAGGTTACACTGCAACGGATATCATTTGCCGCTACAAGCGTAGCCGCGGTTTCAATGTGCTCCACCCGATGGGTTGGGATGCTTTCGGCCTCCCTGCCGAACAGTACGCTATTCAGACCGGTACGCACCCGGCCATTACCACCAAGAAGAACTGCGACAATTTCCGCCGCCAGATCAAGCGCCTCGGCCTCTCTTATGACTGGAACAAGGAAGTCAACACCACCGACCCGAAGTATTACAAGTGGACGCAGTGGATTTTCAAGCGCCTTTACGGCACCTGGTTCGATGAAGACCAG